>DASTOD010000379.1:0-2351 GCA_035762645.1 Binatia bacterium
CGGCAAGCCGGCTGCTTCGCGCCGCTTCATAGCCTCGATCACTTCCATGCGGTGAACCGGCACGTTGGCCGGTGCCTCAATCCCGATCCGCACTTTGTCACCGCGGATTTCAGTCACAGTGATCGTGATGTCATCGCCGATCTGGATTTTCTCGTCACGGTGACGCGAAAGTATTAGCATCATGCTTCTCCTGTTTTTTTGACTCCGCTGCCCGCTCATCGAGCCAGTCCAGCGTTTCTTCAACCTTCGATTTCGGCAGGCCGTGGATGATCTCGCCGTCCGGTAAGTGCACGTCCACGAGCCCGTCTGGGCGAATGACGATACGACCGGCCCGGATGGTGAGCATGGTTCACCAATTCGATTTCAATTTCGGTCCTGAGCGGCCCGGCGCCAGAAATGGCGAGAGGTCGCTGTGTTCAATCCATTTCGCTGGTCGGTTTCGATGCCGATTCAGCGAACACGAGATACATTAACGATAGCGTTAATCCATTGCAATAGGGGATCGGCAAAAATTTCCGAGATTTTTAGCCGGCCTGTTTGACGAGTGTTTTGCCGGTTTTTTTCGCGAATTTCTCAACGTCGCGACGATCGATAACCCAGGCTTTCTCGTTCAATTTCTTTCCAGACAGTTCCCCAGAAAGCAGCAATTGACGAATTCGCCCAGTCGTCAAATCGAGAAGATTCGCCGCTTCATTTACCGACAACCAGTTGCCAACAGCCATTGTCATGCTCCATACTCTAGCGTTATCGTTAATCACTTGCAAGAGAATCAGCCGAGAGAGGATCGAAACCGGCACACAGCGTCACCGGCCCAGCCGCCTCACGACGGCCAGACTCTCCCGGCTGTTTTCACTCTTGATTCCGCTTAACTCCGAACTACTGTGGAGTGACCGAAATCGTCATCTGCGGTCGAGATAGCCCGAACGGCGGACTAACACTCTGCCCAAGTGTCATATTCCAACATCAAACCGATTGCATTTGATTGACAGAAAAAGCGCGGCAATGCTTCACCACTAGATGGACACCAGGACCGCTGCTACGCGTGGTTACACGGACGATGATTACCCATCTGGGCGAGTCATCCCGTCATGTCAGATTCACCTTCCGGCCAGCCGGCCGACGCAAATTCACTTCGTTACTGGATTTTTGACCGTTTTCTGCCGCAAAACCTGAGAGCCCGCAGCGACAAAACGCGACGCCAATACCTCTACGCGATCAACGATTTTGCGGAAATGCTGGGACGCGAGCCGACGCTGGACGATCTTTCGGATGAGCAATTGGCCCGGCTGGTCCGCCACGTGATGATCGTCAACGGCGTGCGCGAGATCACGGCAAATGAGAAAATCGGCCGAATAAAGACGTTTTGGAACTGGGCGGCGCGAAAGAACCTGCTCACCGGCGTCAGGGAATTTCCGACGATTCAGCGTTTGCCGGTGCCAGAACGAGTCCCGCGAGCGTGGCGGGAGGATGAATTAGTCAAGATTTTCAACGCGTCCAGATCGGCCAGGGGTGATGTTTCGGGGATCCCTGCGTGGCGATGGTGGACTTGTCTGCACGCCTGGCTGTGGTGCAGCGGTGAGCGGATCGGGGCGACACTGGCGATGCGGCCAGAACATTTGCGGCTGGATGAGCGGGTAGCCATCATCCCAGCCGAAATCCGCAAAGGCCGACGCAAACCGATGGTCTATCGGCTGTGGGATGACGTCGTGCTGATGCTGGCCGAAATCCTGCCGCCGAAGCTGCCGCCGCGGGAACGCGTGTTTCCGTGGCCATTCGACCCCACGTCGTTTTACAACCACTACCACAGGTTACTGGACCGGGCCCGCGTGCCGTGGTCGAAAGGCGTCGGGCCTCACCGGATGCGGGTCAGTCACGCGAGTTGGCGGTATATCTCAGGGGATGATGCTACGCGAGCTCTGGGCCACAGCGACCCCGCGACGACGAGAAAGAGCTACATCGACCCCAGTTTGGCAAAAGACGATGAGGGGCCGAAGTTGTTCAGGCCATGGTGACAAAAAACGCCAATGCATCTCCGGTATTTGAGAGGCGGCCCCCGCCCACGGGCAACGAGGGCCGCAGGGGTGAATTGGCTACTCAGTTACCAGGAGCCACAAAGGTAAATCACTTGCCACGTGTTCGCCAACGTCATGCCATTCAAGAGGCACAAGCCGCAAGGCCATTCGGTAGGTGGCTGCCTCGCGTCGGCAATCAGCCGGCAAACCTGCAAATAGGACGTTGCCGCCGTAGTCCTGGACCTGCCCGCGCGTTACTTCCGCGTATCTTCCCGTAGGACCGGGCGCTTCTCCGCTGCTCCAAATTTCTGCCAAATGGTCGTAATTTGTAATCGTCGT
>DASTOD010000380.1:0-14756 GCA_035762645.1 Binatia bacterium
CTGCTGGGATAGCGGTGGTTGACAGGTTTGCTCGAGCTTTCTATGAGTTTTTCGACTATGCTTGGGGGGGTCGGAATATCGGGATCACCGATGCCGAGATCGATCAGATCGACGCCGCGGCTCAGCGCCTGGCGTTTTTTACGATCGATTTCGGCGAATAGGTAAGGCGGTAAGTCGTCGATTCTTTTGGATTTGTTTATTGAAATTCCCAAAGTGATTTGACCTTCGTCTTAAAATCCCGTTGTTTTTACATGTTTTTTTGTGTTTTGACAACCGCCCATTGGGAAACATGGATATCTTAGTCGACGGCTACAATGTGATCGGCGGTGAGGAAGGGCTCAGGGGCCCGCTTGAGCACAAACGAAACCGGTTGCTCCAACAGCTCTCGTCCTATTATAAGTTGAAGGGTTATCCTGTGACTGTTGTGTTCGACGGATGGCGTTCGGGCTCGGGGAGCGAAGTCGAGGAGAAGAGGGATGGGCTTACTATTGTCTATTCTCAACGCGGAGAAAAGGCCGATTCTGTCATTATTCGCCGAGCTCGGCAGAAGGGGAGCGGGACCATTGTCGTCACTTCTGACCGGGAAATTCGGAACGCTGTCCAACGGTTCGGGGCGGTTGCGCTTTATGCCGGAGAGTTCAGTGCGATTCTGCGAAACCTCGAAACCGCTGACGGTTACTACAAGCCAGAGTCCGAACCAAGGCTACCCAAGAAGGGAAATCCGCGGAGATTGTCGAAAAACGAGAGAAAGCGCCGCGAGAAATTGAAGAAATTGAAACCGTGACCGATCGGATCTACTCTCGTTTTGGGCTCGGTTCAACTCGCATCAGCAAACCATTGTGGAAAACCAGCATTGAGCCGTCGGCATAGAGCCATTGCTCCTCTACAGGTGCCTGGGGCCTCCGGGCCTTGTTGACGCGCGTCGGTTGGCCGACGACCTTTCTGATCTCCTCGGTGCTCATTCCCGGAACCGCTCGTCGCTTGATCGCCGCTTCCTTGACGGCGGGCGACCAAGGCTGGGCCTGGATCCAGGCTATCCGCTGCTCCTCTTCTTCGGCCGCCGCGGCCTGCTTTCGTTCGTCACCCGTCTTTGGGTCGACGCTGACGATGGAGAGATTTAATTCTTCAAGAAAAGCTTCGGGCCGGATGTACCCGTCTCTTCCCGAATTGAACTTCACTTTGTAATAAGGGTCCTTGGCCTCCCGTCCTACCAGTTCTGTGATCTCAAAAGAGGTATTCCCTGGCATCCGAAAGGAGCCCGCATTCTGCGCAGGAGTAGAAACGAAAGCAGGGCTCTTCTCGCTTGCCGCTTTGATCCAGTATGTTTTACCGACGCGGCTTGCCAGCGCGTCCAGTTGCTGCTCGGTGTAATGATGCGAGGCTAAGGTAGGCATAAAGTCGATGAAGCACAGCCAGATTAAAGCGAGCGCGGTTGAGATGGCGAAATGAACGGCAGTTCTTTTCTTAAGCATAGCGAACATTCTCATTTGGCAAAACTGAATGGCAAAAAGATCGTCCAAAAGGCTTCTACCCGGGAGCATTCATGATATTCTTAGGTTGGGGATTTATCCAGCGAAAAGCGCTAAAAACAAAGGGGCTGTAAGCCCCTTCGGTTTGGTTGCGGGGCCGGGATTTGAACCCGGGACCTCAAGGTTATGAGCCTTGCGAGCTACCAGACTGCTCCACCCCGCGATAAAGTCTGAGTCATCTATTTACCGTGCGCATGCCACGGAGTCAAGCTAGGAAGCGATATGGACGGACCCCGTCAGACCCCTTTATTGACCGTAGACATTATCATTGAGATTTCGTCCGGTGAGATCGTTTTGATCGAGCGGCGAAACCCGCCGCATGGTTGGGCGCTGCCCGGAGGCTTCGTCGATTACGGCGAAAATCTGGAAACGGCTGCCGTCAGAGAAGCCAAGGAGGAAACTTCGTTGGACGTATGTTTAATCGAGCAGTTTCATACGTATTCGGATCCGACCCGCGATCCGCGGCACCACACGGTTTCAACTGTATACATTGCGAGCGCGCCCGGCGGTGTTCCCAAGGGAGCTGACGATGCTAAAACCGCCGCGCGCTTTACCGAAGCTCGGCTCCCCCCAAACATTGTCTTCGATCATCGTCAAATTCTCCGCGACTACTTCAACTACAGGAGGACGGGCCAACGGCCAAAGCTTGCAGGCTGCTGAAAAACAGTGGGCCTATAGAGTATGGCTTATAGCGAATGGTCCATCTATATGCCCTAAGCTATCAGCCCTATGCGAAGCTAAATGGGTTAACGGAGCTTCTGGGTCGCTTCGGCGATTCTTTTGCATCCTTTTTCGATGTCGTCAATCGAGGTCGCGTAAGAAAAACGAACATGTTCGTTCGAGCCGAAGTCTTCGCCGGGGACGACGGCGACCCGGGCGCTGTCGAGCAGGTAGTCGGCGACGTCACAGGGCGATGCCAGGGGTCTGCCATCGCGGACTCGACCGAAGAGCGCAGCGACGTTTGGAAATACATAAAAAGCCCCCTGGGGTTTCAAGCAGCGAAATCCTTCTATCCCGTTGAGCCTCTCGACGATGACGTCACGTCTTTTTTGGAATTCGGCCACCATCAGCATGACCTCATCTTGGGGAGAGCGAATGGCTTCGAGGGCTGCAGCCTGGGCGATCGAGGTGGGATTGGAGGTACTCTGACTTTGGATCTTGGCGGCAGCGGCGATGATCTCGGTCGGACCGATTGCATAACCAATGCGCCAGCCCGTCATCGCGTAGGTCTTCGAAACACCATTGACGATGAGGCTGCGGTCCCGCAGTGCCGGATTCAGGGCCACGAGGTTGCACACCGGAAAGTCCTCATAAACGATTTTTTCGTAGATATCGTCCACGACCACTAGACAATCGTGCTGCTCGAGAATGCGGCCAATGGCTAGGAGATCCTCGCGACCGTAAGTGGCGCCGGTCGGGTTACAGGGACTGTTCAAAACAAAAACGCGAGTCCGCGTTGTGAGCGCCGCTTCAAGCTGTTCGGGTGGAATGCGAAAACCAGCAGCCTCATCTGTATGCACAAGTTTTGGCGTGGCTCCCGCGAGCAGCGCCATGTCCGAATAACTCACCCAATAAGGCGCGGGAATCACTATTTCATCCCCGGGGTCGAGTACGGCTTGGAAAATGTTGTACAGGGAGTGTTTGGCGCCGCAGCTCACTAAGACGTTTTCTAGTCGATACGTCAGCCCGTATTCGCGCTGGTACTTTTGGGTAATCGCGTCGCGCAGAGATTCAATCCCCGAGACGTCGGTGTATTTGGTCATGCCCTTTTTCAGAGCTTCCACCGCCGCGTTCTTGATGTGCTCCGGTGTGTCGAAATCAGGCTCGCCGGCTGAAAAATTGACGACGTCGATTCCCTGAGAGCGGAGCTTCCCGGCCTTAGCCGCGATGGCCAAGGTCACCGACGGTTTAATCAACTTCGTTCTTTCGGCAAGTGGCGTCATAGCGATCCCCGATGGTTGAGCTTTCGATTGAGCTTCTTGAGCACATTTGCGGGAACCAGGCCCGACACGTCTCCTCCGAGGCTCACCACCTCCTTGACCAAGCGGGAACTGATATAAAACTCCGATTCGCCCGTCATCATGAAGAAGGTTTCCACTCTGGGTTTGAGTCGATGGTTCATCATGGCCATCTGAAATTCATACTCAAAATCCGATACCGCTCGAAGTCCACGAATGATCACGGTCGCGCCCTTGCGCTCTGCATAATCCACAAGTAAGCCTTCGAACGAGTCGGCTTGGACGCGCTCCTTGACGCTGGCGAACACCTCGCGAATCATCTGGAGACGCTCTTCGACCGAAAATAAAGAGCTATCTTTACCCGGGTTGGTGGCAATCGCCACGACCACCCGATCGAATACGCGGAGGGTCCGTTTCACGAGGTCGACGTGCCCGTTCGTGATGGGATCAAAGGAGCCGGGATAGATTGCCACTTTGTTATTGGCCATACTCGCGAGGTCCTCGCATCAAGAATGGGAGTTATAGCGCTTTGCGAAAAAAAGAGAGATCGGTTCCCCCGTAATGCCTTTGGTCGTCCAACACCAGACCCGCGTAGTGTGCCTTGACCGGTTCGTGTCGGCTATGCTCGGCAATCACGACCCCGCAGTCACGCAATAAACCGCCTTTCGCGATGTTGTTTAAAGTGGATTCCACAAGCCGTTGGTCGTAAGGCGGATCGAGAAAAATCATGTCGAAGGTCTCTCCTCGACGCGCCAGCAACCGCAGCGCTCGGGAAACCGGCGTGATCCACACTTTGGTCCGGGCGAACAGGTCGAGCCGGCGCAGGTTCTCTCGAATGGCCTTACCTGATTGCGGCGACGAATCGATCAAAATCGCCTCCGCTGCGCCGCGACTCAGAGCCTCAATGGTCAAGTTCCCGGTTCCCGCGTAGAGATCGAGGATTTTAGCGCCCGTGAGATCGTGCGGCAGTATGTTAAATAACGCCTCTTTCACCCGCGCCGCGGTAGGACGAAGATCCCGGCCTTTCGGAACTTTGAGACGACGCCCGCGCGCATTTCCACCGATGATCCGCATCTTTTGTTCCACCCAATCAGTTTTAGCCGGCTATTCTCCCATGCGCAAAACAGTCTTTCCAAACGGTTCACCTTCTTCCAGAATTTGCTGGGCTGCCGCGGCCTGTGCGAGGGGGAAACTTTGATCGATGGCGGGCTTGGCGCGGCTAGTTTCCATGAAGTTCAGCAACTGACGAAATTCCGCGCGGCTGCCCAGCGTGGAACCGAATATCTTTAAATGATTCCAAAAGAGCCGTCTGATATCGGATTCGGGATTGGCGCCGGCAGTCGCGCCGCAGACCACCAGCCGCCCGCCTTTGGCAAGCGCCGC
Organism: Binatia bacterium; assembly: GCA_035762645.1. Lineage (GTDB taxonomy): Bacteria > Desulfobacterota > Binatia > UBA9968 > UBA9968 > DASTOD01. The sequence continues at coordinate 4,871 of DASTOD010000380.1, forward strand.
GATGCTTTTAGCCCAAGTCTCGCCGCCCATGAAATCGACGGCAACATCGACGCCGCGCTTGCCGGTGATCTGTCTGACCTCCCGGGTGAAATCAGCGTTTCGATAGTCAATGACGTGTTCGGCGCCCATTTCCTTTGCCCTGACAAGATTCCGCCCGGTTTCGGCAGCGACAATGACCCGTGCGCCCAGGTGGGCCGCAACTTGAAGAGCCGCACTCGTCGCCCCACCGCTCATTTCCAGCACAAGGAGAGTCTCCCCGGGTTTCAGTTCGGCGTTCGTCACCAGCATTCTCCACGCCGTGAGAAAGGCGAGGGGAAGCGCTGCCGCTTGTTCGAATGAAAGCTCGCTCGGAATGGAAAAACAATTGCGCGCGGGAATTCTCACATACTCGGCATACGTGCCGTTTTCTCGCTCGCCGAGACAGCGCAAATCGGCGCACATAAACTCGCGATCGCTGATGCAGAGCTCGCAGCCGCCGCACCCGCTGACGGGATAGAGACAAACCGGCTCGCCAAGCTTGACGTTTTTCACTCTCTCCCCAACCGCAACGACCACCCCGGCGCCATCGCTGCCAAGAATATGAGGGAACGACACCTCGGCGCCGAACGCGCCCCGCCGCACCCGGAGATCGGTCGGGTTCAGTGAAGCGGCTTTGACCTCGACGATGGCATCATCGGGTGAGACCAGCTCAGGCTGTGGCGCCTCCTCGTACCGAAGTTTATCTATCCCGCCGTGCTCGTGAATTCGAACGGCCTTCAAAGACAAAATCCCCGCAGAATGTCCCTCTCGTTAGCAAGATACCCGGGGAGTGTCAAAGGGCTGGGAAAACTGGCAGAGGTGATCCTGACTAGCGCTAAAACTGACTAAGCGGAGAACGACGTGCCGCAGCCGCACGTGCCGGTGGCGTTGGGATTGGTAAATTTGAAGCCGCCTCCGTACAGGCCGGCCACATAGTCTATGACCGTTCCTTTGAGGTATGGAGCGCTAGCCGAATCGACGTAGACGTTAACCCCGTCCAGCTCGAGGACTATGTCGGTGGGCCTTTGCTGATTATCGAAATCTAGCTTATAGGAAAACCCGGAGCACCCTCCATCGGTGACCGACACTCGGAGCGCCTCGCCTTGGCGTTGCCCTTTCTGCAGAAGAAGCTTGATCTGTTCAATGGCCCGTGGACTGAGGCTCAAGTTCACAGCCCTGGCGTCTTGTGCAGTTGAGTCGTTTACCGTCATTGGACCCTTTCGCAAATTACAGAGTCAAGATACTGCTCAGCCTTGATTCAGTCAAGCCGGAGCGCCTGCCTAGCTTTCGAAGAGCGCCTCCACGAAGCGAGTGGCGTCGAACGGCTGAAGATCCTCAACCTCTTCTCCGACACCGATGTACTTCACCGGCACCCCCAGCTCTTCTTGAATGCTGATGATGACGCCTCCCTTGGCCGTCCCGTCCAATTTGGTCAGCACGATACCGTTGATATCGGTCGCTTCTTTGAAAACCCGCGCCTGCTGCAGCCCATTTTGGCCTGTCGTGGCATCCAAGACTAGAAGCGTCTCGTGCGGCGCGCCGGCCACTTCCCTGGAAATCACCCGACGCACTTTTTTTATCTCTTCAATGAGATGGGTCTTGGTATGAAGCCGGCCGGCCGTATCGATTAAGACCCCATCGACGCCGCGGTTCTTGGCGGCCCGCATGCCATCGTAGACCACCGCCGAAGGATCGGCACCCGAACGGTGCTTCACCACGTCAACCCCCACTCGATCGGCCCAGGCCTCGAGTTGCTCGATGGCTGCCGCCCGGAAGGTGTCGCCCGCCACCACCAGCACTGTTTTTCCCGCCGATCGGTACTGGGCTGCCAGTTTACCGATGCTTGTTGTCTTACCGACGCCGTTCACCCCCAAAAAGAGCACAACCCAGGGTCGCGTGGAGAAGGGCGTCTGCCTTGCCGTGAGCGTCGGCGCCTCTAGCATGTCTACCATGGCCGTTTGCAATCGCGAAGCCATGTCTTTCGACATTTCCTGAGTTCCGCTCGGCGCTTGGCGGCGCAGGATTTCCATGAGCTTCTCGGCCGGTTTCACGCCCACGTCAGCTGCTATCAGGCTCTCTTCCATCGCCTCTAAGGCGTGCTCATCCCACTCGCGCCCTTGGATCAACCCGCTAAGTTTTTGCGCCCAGCCTTCCCGGTTTTTCGTCAGGCCTTGCTTGAGCCGTTGAAAGAAAGACCCGTCTTCCATCTGACTACTTAATGATTTTTGGCAGCGAGGTGCAAGAGGAGGGAACGCTAAGTGCGGCTTGTGGCGTATGGCTTATGCCTATGGCGCGATCCATATGCCATCAGCATATGCGAACTACCGGTTTTTGACCCGCCCTTTTAGGTCATTCGCACCGAGACGACCTTGGAAACGCCAGGCTCGGCCATGGTGATTCCATAAAGGACTTCGGCGGCTTGCATGGTTTTCTTGTTATGTGTGACCAGGACAAATTGAGAGAACTGACTCATCTCTCTGATGAGCTCGTTGAAGCGGTCGATATTCGCGTCATCGAGCGGCGCGTCCACCTCGTCTAGGAAACAAAAGGGACTGGGTTTCGTCAGGAATATCGCAAACAGAAGGCTCACCGCGGTAAGCGCTTTTTCGCCGCCCGAGAGCAACGTAATAGATTGAAGTTTTTTGCCCGGCGGCTGTACCACGATATCGACCCCGGTTTCCAGATAATCGTTTTCGTCGGTCAGCAGCAGCCTGGCCTTGCCGCCTCTGAAAAGCCGTGGAAAAATCGACTGGAACTTTTCGTTGATTTGTTCGAAGCTTTCCCTGAAACGAAGCCGGCAGATGCGATTGAGCTTGACGATGGTGCGTTGAAGGTCCGCGATCGATCTCTCCAAATCTTCCTTTTGTTGATTCATGAACTGGAAGCGCGCGTTCAGCTCCTCATACTCGCCGATAGCCGCTAGATTGACATCGCCCATGCGCTCCAGCCGGCCGCGGAGATCGTCCATTTCGGCCAACAATTCTTCTTTCGAAGGTCCATTTTCGGGAAGCTCGACGGCAAGCTCGTCCAAGGCGAGATCATACTTGTCGCGGAGATTATCCGCGAGATGTTGAAGCTGAAGTCTTTTTTCGGCGAGAGCCAGCTGCAGACCGTTCTTTTCTTCCTGGCAAGTATTTCCGAGGGGCCGCAGCTCTTTGATCGATTCTTCGATTGTCGCCAGATTCATCGAGATGCTTTTATATTTCTCGCGCTCGTTCTGCAGACGGCTTTCCCAATCCTGGAGTTTCTCTTGCTCCTGCGCCAGGCCCCGCCCGCTGTCGACGAGGGACTGCTCGATATCGCTCCTCTTACGCAGCATCGCCGCGATTTGAGCGCGACACGAGCCGATCTGTTCGACGGTTTCTCCACGAATCTTGAGTCGGTTCTCGAGATCGAGATGGGCGTGTCCTCGTTTCTCTCCCAACGCGACGTTGCGAATCCGTGACTCCGTGACGGCGGCCTCGACAGCCTCCGTCGATTTCTGAAGATTCATCAAGACCGTTTGTTCTTCGGCGAAAAGCTTCTCCCGTTCCGCTTTGTCCTGCAAAGCAGCCGCCATCTTGGCTTTACACTGTTCGATCTCGTCGGCTAAGAGTTCGAGTGCCGTGGTCAAGTCACTTTTTTCTTGATCCAGCGCCCGCACGGTTTGCGTCAGCCGCTCGAACTCTTGGCTGGCGGCCAGGTTTTCATGCTCGAGCCGGACTCGGTCCAATTCCAGCCGATGGATTTCTTCGCCGAGCAGCGTCCTCCTAGCTTCGGCATGGTCCAACTGCTCCTTGATCTTAGCCATTTCTCGTTCGTCCAGCCGAAGCCGGGATTCGGTCTCGCTCACTATGGCTGTGAGTTCTCTCATGCGCCGCCGGCGCGCGATGAAATTTCCCTCGAGAGAATCGCCGCTGCCGCCGGTGACGATGCCCAGGGGGTCGACGACTTCCCCGTCGGGAGTGACCAAAGTGCTGTAAAATCCGTTCCGGCTCCACAGCGCCAGGCCGGCTTTTAGGTCTTTGACGACGACAACGTCGGAGAGTAAATAATCGGCGACATCACGGTAGCCATCTTTGACCGAAATCATATTGAGCAGAGGAGCAATAACCTCGGCTTCTCCCAGCGGGAGGGGTCGATGTTGCTTCTTTGATAACTGAAGGGGAATGAAGCTTCCTCGCCCGGAGGCTTTTTGCTTCAGATATTCAATGGCCTCCAGGCCTTCCTCATGACTCTTGACAATAATGTACTGCAGGCGGTCTCCTAAAACGGCGGTCAGCGCCTTTTCGTAAGGCTCTGGAGCATCGATCACTTCCGCAACCAGTCCGTGAATGCCGTTCGGCGCGGCCTCGCGTTGCCGTTTCAGCATGATGGCTCGGACCCCTTCGTGGTAACCCTCATAGTTCTTTTGCAGGTCTTCCAAGGACAGCAGCCGGGAGCGGCTCTCCTGAATCTGGTCTTTGAGCGATGCAATTCTATGCTCTTGGGCGTCCTTCGCTCCGTTTAGTGAATGGATCGTGGCGGCCACTTGCGCCGCCTCGAGCGTTCTCTCTCGGGTTTGCGCCAGCAATCCGTCGATCGCCACCTTGCCGTCGCGTTGTTTTTGCGTGCAGAGGTCCAGCGATTGGGCGAGCGCCGAATGTTCCTGTTGGCTTCGAGACAGCTCTTGGCTTATCTCCAAGCTTCGTTTTTCCTTTAGCAGCGCGTCATTTTTGAGATAGGCGATCTGGTTGGCGCCCTCGATCAGGGCTTCCTTCTCACGATCGAGACCCTGTTGCAGCGAGTGGATTTGACTCTGGAGCGCTTCCAGTTCTTTTTCCTTGTCCCGGAGAAAGGCCTCCTCAAAAAGCGAAAGTTGAACAAAGTTCTGTTGGGCTTTCTGCAGCGCTTCAATTTCTTGGCCGGCCATCTCGAGCTTGTTCTCCAGCTGCAGCAGCGCGGCCTGGTTTTCACTCTCGGTTTGGCTGAGTTGCGACAGATCGCGTTTGTAAAAATCGATCTTTTGCTCCTCGGAGTGAAGCTGAACCTTGAGTTGATAAACGCTTTCCTGCTGCAAGCTGATCTGTTTTTCGGTTTCCAGCAGTGAAAGACGCACGGTCTCGCTTTCCGCTTCTCGTGCGCTCAAGGAGGTCAAGTATTCCGTCAGGCGATTTTCCGCATCCACGAGCCGCGCTTCATGGTGGGCCATACCTTCGTGCAAGACGCGCCGCTGCATAGAGGTGTAGAGGAGATCTTTTTGCTTGAGGTCGGCCCTTAATAGACGATAACGCTCGGCCTTTTTGGCCTGCAATTCCATGCTGCGGATTTGCCGTTCAATTTCCCGCACGATGTCTGAGACTCGAAGGAGGTTCTGCTGCGTCCGGTCGAGCTTCCGTTCGGCAACCAGCTTGCGGCTTTTGTACTTGCTGGTGCCCGCGGCTTCTTCGATGAGAGCGCGCCGGTCTTCCGGTTTAGCATTCACCAACTCATCAACGCGTCCCTGTTCGACAATGGAGTAGGCCTTGCTGCCCACACCCGTTCCCAAGAAAAACTCGATCACGTCCTTCAACCGGCAGGGTACTTTGTTGATGGCATACTCCGACTCGCCGGACCGAAACAGCCGTCGCGTGACCATGATTTCGCTGAAATTGTTGTATTCCGCAGGGCCCCGTGCGTCTTCATTGTCGAAGATCAGGGAAACCTCGGCCATTCCAGTGGCTGGTAGGCTGTCGCTACCGTTAAATACGACGTCTTCCATCTGATGGCCGCGAAGATGGCGAGCGCTTTGCTCTCCCATGGCCCAACGCAGAGCGTCCACGATGTTGGATTTTCCGCAGCCGTTAGGCCCGACAACAGCGGTTATGCCCGGGTTAAACTCGATTAGGGTCTTCGGGGCAAAGGACTTGAACCCGATCATTTCAAGGCATTTGAGGCGCATCGTTATTCCATGTGAAACTGCGAGCTAAAATCTCTCAGCAATATTTCACACCAGGGGTGAAAGTGTCAAGAAAAAATTACAATATCCGGGGGATTAGGGGCGAGCGAAATACAATATGTTGCGCGCCAAGTGGCAATAAAACTACTTTTCTAATAGCTCGGTGTTCCAGTATGAGACGTCGATCGTGTTTAGAAACGGCGACCATTCTTTATACCGCGATAAGCTGAAAGTCTCTTGCATAAAAGGGGTCCACTTCGGTTTGAAGGGCTTTCGGGCGAGACTCATCCTCGCTTGGTGAGGGGTGCGACCTCCCTTACGGCGATTGCATTCCTGGCACGAGCAGACCACGTTTTCCCAGATCGAGGTCCCTCCCTGGGAGCGGGGGACAACGTGATCGAGATTCAGTTCGTAGCGCGGCAGGCGCCGCCCACAGTATTGACAGGTGCATTTGTCTCTCGCATAGATGTTGTATCGACTGAAACGCACCTGTCGCTTGGGCACCCGATCGTAACCCACAAGGAGGATCACACGCGGTACCCGGATGACCCGATTGACCAGTCCGATGCTCTCATCCCGCGCTGAGACCGATAAGTCACTCCAGCTCTTGAAGTCGAAAGTCTGGTATTGTTCGTTCACGGCGCGAGCAATCCCCTGATACAGCAGTACGAAAGCGCGCCGAACCGAGGTTACGTGGATCGGCAAGTAAGAACGATTGAGGATTAAAACCTTGGTGTTCAAAACCGAATAACCAGGCGCTGTTACCGAATAAGTCATGGTCGCTTTCGGAAAAAGGGTGTTCGTCTGAAAATACCGGGCAGCCCGACGAAAGTCAAACTTGACCCCTATTAGTAGACCAAGCCCGGCCCGGCCTGTTGAAGTCAAGGCTAATTTACTCTATAACCACATTGGCTGCCTCCATGTTCGCTGTAGGATCTCCGATGTTGCCGGGCGATCCGTCCCACGCCATCCCATCTCCTCTCGATCAGAGCGTCAGTTCAGCGGAGTTATGAAACAAGAAATCTTTATTAATTCCACCCAGCAGGAAAGCCGGATCGCGATCATGGAAGATGGCGTCCTTGCTGAATTTCTATTGGAACGAAAACAGGAGAGGGGGATCGCCGGAAACATCTACAAGGGCAAGGTTTCACGCGTTTTACCGGGGATGCAGGCCGCCTTTGTCGACATTGGTATGGAAAAGGCCGCCTTCCTGCATGCATCGGATTTCTACGCCGTTCCCGAAGATGTGCCGCTAATTGCTGAATCCGGGGACGAAATCGAATTTGAGGAGGCGCCGAAGCCGGCGCCATCACGGCGCCTGCCGCTGGAAAAGCGCATCGCCCCCGGAGCAGAAATCCTGGTCCAAGTGGCCAAAGACCCCCTGGGCACCAAGGGAGCCCGCATCACTTCCCATATTTCGCTCCCCGGCCGCTATATGGTGTTCATGCCTGGCACGAGACACGTGGGGATCTCGCGGCGGATCGAAGACGAGCAGGAGCGCAAGCGGCTAAAAGAAATTGCCCAATCGCTGGTCACCAAGGATGGCGGCTTTATCTTGCGCACGGCCTGTGAGGGGCGCAGCAAGCGGGAGATTCATCGAGATCTGCGGTTTCTCACCAAGTTGTGGAAAAGAATTCAACATAAGGCGGAGACCGCGCCGGCACCGTCGATGATCCACCAAGACCTCGATCTGATCGCGCGCACGATCCGCGACTTTATTACGACCGATACCGAGCACGTGACCATTGATTCGGCCAAGGATCACCGTCGCCTCGTCGATTTCCTCAGGCAGTTCATGCCGCGGGTCAAATCGAAGATTGTTTTGCATTCGGAAAAACGGCCCTTATTTGAACACGCGGGCATCGAGGAGAAGATCGAAAAAGCTCTTGAGCGAAAGGTCTGGCTCAGGTCCGGCGGCTATATCATCATTGAACGGACCGAGGCCCTGACCGCCATCGACGTCAATACCGGTCGGTTCGTCGGCAAGCGGAACCAGGAGGACACGATTCTTAAGACGAATCTGGAAGCGGCCCAGGAAATTGTGCGCCAGCTGCGCCTGCGCAACGTCGGCGGCCTTATTATCATCGACTTTATCGACATGGAAAAGGAGGGCAACCGTAAGAAAGTCTATGAGGCGCTAAAAGAGGCTTTGAAAAAGGACAAAGCGCGTACGAATATTTTGAAAATTTCAGAACTGGGCCTGGTGGAAATGACACGCCAGCGCACGCGCGAGAGTTTGGAAAATCAACTGTCGAGCCCGTGCCCCTATTGTGAGGGGCGGGGCCGGATCAAATCGGCGGTGACCATTGCTTATGACGTGTTGCGAGCCATCAAAAAACAACAGATGAACTTGGAGAACGGCAAGAATATTCTGGTACGGCTTCATCCGGAAATCGCCAATTTTCTTTACGACGAAAAGGACAACAGCCTGGAAAATTTGGAGCGCGAGATCAACCACAGGATTATCATCAAAGTGAGCGAAGACTTGCGCCACGATCAGTACGAAATCTCTCCCTCTTAAAAACCGATGGAAACCTGGCGCGGTTTTAGACCCAGAGTGGGGGCGACCTCAATTCTTCGGCCAGGCGCGAATTTCTGCGGCGCTGCGCATTTTCGTTGAGTCGTAAACTTCGGCATGTGTGAACGCCGAGATGGTTCGGCGTGGCTTGGCGCGCGGCCAAAAGCGAGCGCGGCCGATCGGTACGACCCAGAGGAGACGGATCGGCTGCGGCACCTGGAAGAGCGCTCTTAGCTCTGGCTCGATCTCTTCTCTGACCGACACCCAAACGGTTCCGAAGCCCAAGCTGGCCGCGACGAGCATCATGTGCTCAACGGCGCTCGCCACGCTCGCCTGAAAAAGCTTTTCGCGGTCGCCGGGCCGCCGCGTCGTGAGATAGACTTGCGTCGTCCTGGGATCGGCGCAAACCAGAACCAGGACGGAGGCATCGCCGACGTAGTATTTGCTGAGCCCCTTGTAGTTGACCGGGTCTTCGCGTTTGCGTTCCTGCCACTCCTTGTAGAAGATCTTCCGCGCGCGCTTCATCTTCTTGCGATCACGCGTCACGACGAATTCCCAGGGCTGGGTATTGGCGCCGGAGGGCGCCCAACGGGCCGCTTCGAGAATGATTTCGACCTGCTGGTCGCTGACGTCGCCGCTTTTATAGACTCTCACACTGCGCCGCGCGCGGATGATTTTCATCAATTCTTCAGTGTTCATGTCCGTGCGTCGAGGGCGTAGTCGAGAAATCCCGGCATGGATCCTGGCGGGACCTGATGAAAACCTCAATTACGGTTTGGCAAGGCTATCACTGAACGGAAATCTGGCTGCGCCGGCCAAACCACCAGAACACGAGGATCAAGGGCGTGAGCACGAGGGTCATGACAAGGGTGACCGCGGATGCCTTGTTGATTCCCCCGCTATACCAATAGCTCCAGACCACGGCGGGCAACGTGATATTGTCCTGGACCCCGAGAAAGACCGCTACGGTCAGCTCCCGATAAACGAGCAGCGCGGTCCAGATCCAGACCGACATCATGGCAGGCCTGAGAAGCGGGAAGAGAATTCGCCAGGCGGTGCGAAAATTCGACAGACCCGCGACGAACGCGGCTTCTTCCAACTCCTTGTGAATCTGGAGCAGCGAGCCGTTGATCGCGCGCGTAGCAAAAGCCAGCCGGGCGACCACGTAAACCACGGCAATCAGCCAGACGGAGCCGTAGAGCGGTAAAAAATCGCCCACGACAAAGAGGGCGAGCATCAGCGCCCCGACGGCAAGAATGACTTCGGGGAGCGCGTGCGGCAAAAACGCTCCAAACTCGAGAACGTAACGAGCACGGTTGCGCGAGCGGACAACCAGCCAGGAAATGCAGAAAGCAAAGAGGACGACCACAAGCGGCACGACTGTAACCAGAGTGATCGTGTTCTTTAAGCCTCGGACAACGAGGTCCCAATCCATGCCATAAAAGTGAACAAAG
>DASTOD010000381.1:0-35371 GCA_035762645.1 Binatia bacterium
CGGGATTCCGGCCACGTTGAGTTTCCATGCGGATAGTCGTTAGACCACATACAGTTATCCTGGCCCCACCATTCAAAATGATGGCCAGCGACGGTGTCCCTGAAAAACGTTCCGTAGACCTGGTTCTTGAAATAGTCGCTCGGGTTTTTGCTAATTGGGGGCGGATTCTCGCGTTTGAACCGGTTGTAGTAGTAATCCCACTGTTGGAGCATGAACGGCATCCAGCCGATCTCATTTTCCACACTCACGAACTTAAGCTTCGGGTACCGTTCCATGACTCCATAGAAAATCAACTCGAAAAACGCGTTGATGATTTCCAGGAGCTTTAGATTGACGCTACCCCGATAATGCTCGACTCCTGCTCTCTCATTACCGAATACGGTTTTTTTGTGGTAACCATGGCCGGTGAGGATGTGTAAGTGAACGGGCAAATCAAGCTCCTGCGACGCGGCCCAGAACTTATTGTAGTGTTCCGACCTAAAGGGTAGGTCAGGATGGGGTGCCTGCCAAATAATCGATCCTTTCAAGCCGCGTTTCGCGCATCGCTCCAGCTCTTTCACTGCTTGGTCGATGTCATAAACTGAGATTGCCGCGATGCCGATCAGTCGATTCGGCGATACTTTACAATAATCGATCAACCAATCGTTGTACGCTCGGAAACAAGCTTCTTGGAGCTTGGCCTCATCCATCGCGAAGTGCGGCAATAGGTAGGTTGGGAAAAGTACTTCCGCGCTGAGGCCGTCGGTCTCCATTTCCGTGATGCGGCAGTTCGGATCCGAGCCGCCGGGATGCGTCTGAAAACTTTCGCCGACTTTCAGCTGTGGAAAGCGAGGAGCTCGGTCACGAAAGCTGACGTCGATGCGCTCCACCACCGTGTCAGGCGGCTCCATCACATGAGAGTCAGAAGAGATAAGAACCTCGAAACCTTCGTCTGCGGCCGTGTTTGCCATAATTCCTCCTTCAAGACTTATAGCAGCGCGATTTAAGGCACGTCTATCACCACAGGCGAAGAACCGTCAAGGTGGGATCGAAGAATCGAAGGGCCAACCCAGTTAGCTCGTCCAGAGTACTGGACCGCGGACACGTTTCTAATCCGAGGTATTTTTGTCTTAGAGATCGCGGCAGGTTTCGGCTAGGATACGTGACACCTGCTAGCCTGGAAGGCACTTGCCGGTAGTCAAATGCGATTCGAAGTCGCTGGGAAAAAGATTGAGCGCGCTCTCAATTGGCGGGCCGGGCATGGCGATCAACGTGCAGAACCCTTTGCCTTTGTTGAAGGCGAGTACCTTGCCGAACTGTTCGAGTATCGCTCGGCCTCCTTGGCCCTGTTGAACTTTCTTTAGCAGCGACGTAAGCGTGTTTGTCTCCATTCGACAAGCCGGACACTGGCCGCAGGATTCTGTGGTAAAAAACTCGGAAATTTTTAGCACCTCTTCCACAATACAGGTTCCTTCGCCGGTCAGACGGACCACACCGCAACCCAAAGCCGAACCTGCTTCGCGTATGGAACGATGATCCAAAGGTGTATCGATTTTGTCGGCGGGCAAGAATGCCGAGGACGGCGCGGCCGGCATCACCGCTTTGATTGGCTTGCCGGTTTTTAAGCCGCCGCCGCACTCCTCGATGAGATGCCGAAGCGGCGTGCCAAAGGGGAGCTCGTAAATACCGGGACGATGGACGTTTTCATCGAGCGCGAAGATCATCGTGCCAGGACTGTCCGCCGTGCCGAATCCGCGGTACCACGAGGCGCCACGTAGAATGATCGGGCCAACATTGGCGAGTGTCTCGACATTGTTCACGGTCGTGGGTTTGCCGAAAAGACCCACGGTAACCGGAAACGGCGGCTTTTGTCGCGGTAGCGGTTTTTTGCCTTCGATCACCTCCAGCGCTGCCGTGTCTTCGCCTGCCACATAATTATGCGGGGCTGGAGTAATTTCGACATCGAGGCTGAAGTTGGTGCCTAAAACACCTTGGCCCCAGTAACCGGCTGAGCGGGCTTCAGCCAGGGCATCCGCGATGCTCTCGGTCGCCGCCTGGTAATTTGCGTTTATATACAGGTAAGCCTTTGACGCCCCGATGCCGTACGCGGCAAGAATCACTCCTTCGAGAACCAAGTGAGGAAGCTTCTCCATCAGCAGTCGATCTTTCATGCTGCCGGGCTCGTCTTCCCCTCCATTCATGACCAAATAGCGAGGCTCTTCGGCGCCCTCCCGAGTCAAAGCCCATTTTTTTCCTGTCGGGAAACCGGCGCCACCCCGACCACGCAAACCCGCGTCTGAGATCTCCCGAATTAAGTCTTCAGGTGCGGTTTTGAGTGCTTTGACTAACGCCTCATAGCCGCCGCGCGCACGATAATCGTTGAGTTCCTCTCGCCCCTCCGCGATCCCGCGAGGGAAAAGGATGCCCTGCATTCTCTAGAAGACCCCCGTATCCAAAAGTTGATAAATGAGTTCTTTCAGTGAGGCGTCGATCGTATCCAGGCGCTGTACGTGAGGACCGCCGGCGAGATGTGCAACGATATCATCGATGTCGTCGACCTTGACGCCGGCATACCAGTTTTTTTCGGGGTAAAGAACGACATTAGGCCCCTCTTGGCAAGCGCCAAAGCACATGTACGGTTTCACTTCTACGTCGCTCAGGCCTTTTGCGGACACCCGGTTTTCGAGCTCGGCCATAATTTGCTCGGAGCCCCTCGTTTTGCAGTCCACATTTTGACAGACCAGACAGATCCTGTTCACTGTTTTCTCCTTGGTTCCTGTCTTTCTTTAGTTCACGAGGGCGCGCACGGCTGTTACCTAGTTCATCTGCATCTGCAAGACCCAATCTTTTTGCTCGAAAATTTCGTTCAGCCGCTGTTCGTCTTCCGGGGTCGGCAAAACTTCGCTCAGGTGGTTCTTATGTGCGTCTGCGGCGAGGAGTTCACCGTTGACGCTGTAGGTCTGGCCCGCGTATTCGCCGATGGAACGATTAAACTTGAGGTCTGGCGCGTACAATTTCGGTTGCCCAGGCGGAGTAAACCGGTTTAGCGCGTCGATCAGCTTTTGGGATTCAGCCATGTAGTGCTCGCGCGCCAGATCATTCAGCCGGTTCTTATCAGCCGGACGTTCCGCCTCATGCTCGTCGTAGCGGCCCTTCAATCCCCAAACATAAGCCCAGTGGGCCGAGGAGGAATGATCGGTTCCAAAAAGATCATAAGCCGTCGACAACCACTTATTAAAGTACTTCTGGATGATCGGAAGGGGTAGCTTTCCCGCTCTCAGTATCCGTGTCAGTCCGGTATTGCCGGTAAACATGTGGAAGAACTCCTCCTTCAGCATCGCGGTTACACTTTGAGCCAACGGCGCGAAGGCGGAATGGCTGAGCATGGTCAACTGGTACTTGCCGTCCCGATCGACGAATTGTGTGTAGGTAAAAAAATCGAGCCAGTTATTTACCGGCGCATTAAAAGAGCCCAGCAGCCTGTCGCCTTTGAAGGCCCTGCGCTCTAAGAGCTTTCGCGCTTCAAGTTTGCCCGACTCGCCAAAGTAAGTGACTAAAAGATAACACATCTGCCATCCGTGGCGCATTTCTTCGCTGTTCACCCGGATTAAGGCCTGGCGATCATAGTCAGTCGGCGCGGTATCCAATAGATTCTTCTGTTGTTCGACCGAGGCGAATTCTGTATCCCCCTGAAATATGATCAGGTTCAACAGCGCGTCGCGGATAGATTGATTCGGAATCTGGCCGATCCGCTCCCACTTGCGCTGCCCCGCGAAATCGCCGAACTCGATCTCCGGAGCATGTAATTCGCCTAGTTTGGTCTCAAACTTGTAATCTCCGAGCAGGGCGTGATCATAGCCGATGTCTTTTTGCCATTGGCGAAAGGTGTCCACCCAATCGTCAAAAGTAGAAATCTGCATCATAGCAACCAGCGTCTCTCCTTTGTAGATGTTCGAACGATCGTTCGAATTTCATGCTACCGCAGGCCGCAGGACAAATCAAGTCTTGGACGCTGAGTCATCGTTCCGCATTCCGGCGATTAATGGTACATCTCCAGCAGTTCCACCATGCCCAGGCCGCGCATTTGTTCGAACAAGTATCTTTTGATCTCGCCGACGGTGTCCATCTGCAATACGATTTGCGCGGCGGATTTGGCGGCCTGATAGGTGATTCCGCGGATGGTCTTCTTAATGACGGGGATATAGATGGAGCCCATGCTGAACTCTTCGAGCCCCATCCCGAGCAGGAGTAACGCGCACAAAGGGTCGCCCGCCATCTCTCCGCACATCCCGACCCGCTTGCCCTGCCGTTTGCCCGCTTCGATCGTGGACTTCAGCGCGGCCAAGACTGCAGGATGCACGGGCTCGTAAAGATTCGCTACTTTCCGGTTGCTTCTATCCACTGCCAGTATGTACTGGATGAGGTCATTTGTCCCAATACTCATAAAATCAACTTCCCGTATGAACCGGTCGGCGAGCTGTACCGCAGAGGGGACTTCGACCATCACGCCCAATTCCATATGCCTGTCAAATGGAGTGTTAGATCGGGCAAGCTCTTCTTTGGCTTCCGCTAGCAGTTCTTTCACCTTCAGGATTTCCTCCAGGCTGGACACCATGGGGATCAGGAGCCGAACTCGGCCCAGCTCGCCTGCTCTCAGAATTGCCCTGAGCTGGGTTTTGAAGATCTCTTCCACCTCGAGTGAAATGCGAATAGAGCGCCAGCCGAGAAATGGATTGGGCTCGGACCCGCCGCTACGCATATACGGCGGATACTTATCCGCTCCTATGTCCAGAGTGCGAATCGTCACCGGCTTGCCGGCCATTCCTTCGAGGACTCGTTTATAGAGAGCGTACTGTTCTTCCTCGCCGGGAAAATCTCGATGGGCCAAAAAGGGGACCTCGGTCCGGTACAGTCCCACACCCTGCGCGCCGCGTAAATGGGCAAAAGCGATATCGCTCAATAAACCGATATTCGCGTATAAGGTCACACGGTGGCCATCTAGAGTCTCTGCCGGGAGATCCCGAATCTCCTCCAACTCGCGGGTGAGGGCAACGTAATCTCTCTCCAGCCGGTCGTACTCCCGGATGACTTCAAGGCTCGGGTTCACGTACACGACGCCAGAGTTGCCGTCAACGATCATCGGATCGCTGGCATGTACCGATTCCAACAGTCCATCGACGCCAACTACCGTCGGGATTTCAAAAGACTTCGCCAGAATCGACGCGTGTGACGTCACGCCGCCGGTAGCAAGCACGATTCCTTTATAATGATCGCCTTCAAGGGTGCTCAGGTCGGCCGGTGAAAGATCTTCGGCCACCAACACGGCATCGCTGGGTATCTGACCGGGTTGGTCCGGTGCGCCGGAAAGATTCTCCAGAAGCCTCTGTGCCGCGTCCTTCACGTCCGTGGTTCGTTCGCGCAGATAATCGTCCTCTATTTGAGAGATTGACTGGAGATACCGCTCAAAAACGACCCTAATAGCGTACTCGGCGACGCACCCTTCGGTGCGGATTTGGTTTTCGATCTGTTGAATGGTCGCGGGATCCTCTAAAATGAGGCGATAAACGTCGAAGATGGCGCCTTCGTCCTTAGAGATTAGATTGCTCATTCGTTGCTTTACAACGTTGATCTGCTCTATCCCTCGTTCGACTGCGCCCCGAAACCGTTCGATCTCCCGCTCCCTATTCCGGGCCCGCTTCTTCTGGATGGCGCTTAAATCCATCCGCGGCTGCAACACGTAAGCGCGGCCACGCCCAAAGCCCGGAGATGCCGCGAGCCCGTTAAATCGGGCGCGCGTCTTATGACGCACCTTTGCCGTCCGGTCACGTCCTTTTTCGTAAGAACGAAGTTTACGAAGCGCATCCAACAACCGTTTCTCATATTCCTTGCGCTCCCGTTCTGTGTTTCTAAGGGAATCGACCAGGCGGGCTTGAACGATAATGCTCGAGACCTGGGCGGAGATCGTCCGCAGTAATCGAATTTCATCACGGGAAAACTCTCGGCGCCGCGAGGTTTGTACGACCAGCACTCCGAGCGGCAGCTTATTCTCGATCAATGGCACGCCCAGAAAGGAGTGAAAACGTTCTTCGCCGGTCTCGGGGAAATATTTGTAGCGTGGATGGGCGAGCGCATCGACGGCCATCACGGGCTGCATTCTCTCGATAACCAAGCCGGTCAGGCCTTCACTGATGCCCATAGAGACCTTTCCGACCGACTCCGGATCCAAACCCATGGTCGCCCGCAACGTTAGCCGCTGGTTCGATCGATCGAGAATATACAGGGAGCAAACCTCGGTCTCCATCTGGTCCGCCACGATCGCCACGATGCTATTGAGCGTCTCCTGGAGATCGTGGGAGTGAGTGATCAGGGTGCTGATGTCCTCCAGGATCGTGAGGTGCGGGTGAGTTCTATAGGCTTGTTTTTTAGACCGTGCCATGGGCGCAATATTGCTCAAGAAAGCTCTCTTTATAAAACACAAAAATGGCCTTTTATCTACCGACGAGGAGAGCCGGAGCCTACAGCGCGACCGAGTAAGGTCTGCCCCGCTGCGACTGAACAGAGCTGATTGGGAAGAAGAACCCAGGGATGGTTTGGCCGCACGAGCAGTGATTGCCGCTTAGATCGTATTCAAGAATGTCGTACCATGAGCGGCGAATGAGAGCACGACCGCATCGTGGACAGAAGGTTGTCTGCCCGTCATCATCGTAGACATTGCCTACGTAGCTGTATTTGATCCCCATTGAACGAGCAATCTCGCGAGCCCTTCGGAGAGTCGACGACGGCGTCCTGGTTTTATCCATCATTTTGAAATCGGGGTGAAAAGCGGTGAAGTGAAGCGGGACGCTGTCACCCACATTCTGTAACACCCAATCACAAAGTCGCCGTGTCTCTCCTGGATCGTCGTTCTCGCCGGGAATCATGAGATTGGTGATCTCAAACCAGATTTGCGTCTCGTTTTTAAGCCATTTGAGTGTGTCGAGGACCGGCGCCAGATGAGAAAATGTCACTTTGTGGTAGAATCGTTCACTGAAAGCTTTAAGATCCACATTGGCCGCATCGATGTAACGAAAAACGTCGGAACGCGCTTCCGCCGTGATATAACCGGCGGTCACCATGACGCTCTTGAGTTCCCGCTCACGGGCAAGGCGCGAGATGTCGATCACGAATTCTCCCCAGATGACCGGGTCATTATAAGTAAACGCGATGCTGGGAACGCGGTGTTTGAGGGCGAGTTGGACAACCTGCTCCGGGCCGGCGCCGAGGCTATTGGCGCGGTCGAGTTTGGCCTTACTGATGCTCCAATTTTGGCAAAAACGGCAGCCCAGATTACAGCCAGCGGTGCCGAAACTCAGAATACGAGTACCGGGAAGAAAATGATTCAGCGGTTTTTTCTCTATGGGATCAATGGCAAAGCCGGTGGAGGTGCCGTAACCCAGTGAGTAGAGCGTGCCGCCGATATTTTTGCGAATAAAGCAGAAGCCGGCCTGAGCCTCGCCAATGCGGCAAAAGCGCGGGCAAAGGGTGCAAAGAATCCGCCCGTCAGCCTCACTTTTCCACCACAGAGCTTCTTTCATTACGAGAGCACTATCGCGCTTTCGCGGGCGCGGGGCAAGTCGCGGCTACCCACATTTGTTTTGCTCTGCTATAGTCATGCCATGAGCCGTATCCCGGGTCTCAAGGGCATGCGCCATATTGCGCTTAAAGTTAAAGACTTAGCCCGCTCGAGAGATTTTTATCAGAACGTTCTGGGCATGGACATTGTGTGGCAACCGGACGCCCATAACATTTACCTTTCCTCCGGCTGTGACAATATCGCGCTCCATCAGGTGTCGGCGAACTTTCCGAGCCATGGCGCGGAACCGCAGCTCGATCACTTGGGTTTCGTTGTCGAAAGCGTCGAGCGAGTGAAAGAACTGGAGGAGACGTTCCAAGCGCGGGGTGTGACCATCGTCCATCGCTTCAAAATTCATCGCGACGGCAGCGCGTCTTTTTATTGCGCCGATCCCGATGGAATCGTTATTCAACTGCTCTACGAGCCCAATTTGAGCCCTCAACAAATCGAATAAAAAACAGTAGCTCTCTGTCTGATACCGGCCCGAGCGGCTAGACGAAATCCACAAACATAGAGTTGGCGACCATCAGACCTCTCCGCGTGAGCCAAATCCGTGCGCCGTCGGTCTCCATCAATCCGTCGCTGAGCCACTCCGAGATTTGCGGGTAGAACTCCCGTGGGCTTTTACCGAAGCGCGCGAAAAATGCGTCGAGAGCAATTCCGTCAATGAGTCTCAGGCCGGAAAACATGAATTCCCCTGCCGTCTTTCGGAGGTCACCCTCCTCTCGTTCGATCACGGCATTACCGCTAGCTTCGATTTTGCTCATGTAGCGCGCTGGATTTTTCTCATTGCTCCAACGATGGCCGCCTATTACATTACCCCTGTTCCTCCTGTAGCTGTGAGCGCCGGCGCCGAGCCCGAGATAGTCGCCACCTTGCCAGTAGTTGAGGTTGTGACGTGAACGAAAGCCGGGCCGGGCGTAGTTTGAGATCTCATAGCGTTCTAAGCCCGCTTCCCTGAATCTTTGTTCGATCAGATCCGCCATAGCGACCTCATCTTCTTCGCTGAGAGGCCGCATCCTGCCGCTTCGAAATTCATGATAAAACGGAGTGCCTTCTTCGATCGTCAGATTGTAGGCCGATAAGTGAGGAGAACGGAAGCTGAGCGCGTTCTCCAGGTCGTCCGCGAGTTCCCATATAGTTTGGTCCGGGTTGGCATAGATAAGATCCAAGCTAAAGTTTTCAAAGCCCGCCTCACGGACCGTGACCAACGCCTTCCTCGCTTCTTCCGCCGAGTGAGCGCGCCCCAGCAATTTGAGCAGGCGGGGTTGAAATGATTGAACGCCAACGCTAATCCGGTTTATTCCAGCCTCGCGGTAACCAAAAAAATTGCCTCGATCCACTGTTCCCGGATTCGCTTCGAGAGTGATTTCACAATCCGGCAGAATCTGGAATCTACCAGCCACCCGGTCGAGAATGCTGCCGATACTCGTGCAATGAAAAGTCGAAGGAGTTCCGCCGCCGAAGAAAATGCTCTGAACTCGTCTTTCGCTCCAATCAGCGAGCCCGGCGTAATAATCGATCTCGCGGACCAGCGCTTCGACGTACGCCTGTTCCGGAATCTCTGCGACGACGTGCGAGTTAAAGTCGCAGTAGGGGCACTTGCGGATACAGTAAGGGATGTGAACATAGAGGGACACTCGATCGGCCGGCATGGAGGTTATCTTAGGGATCAAATGGAACCGGCGCAACCGGCGCTACAAACCATGCCAAGCACGTTAGGGGGTAAGGGCCCGAATTTGAATTCACCTTATGCCGCTGTTATAGTTTTTCGCTGGGATTCGTTGATAGGTTGCTCATGTCAGTCGCGGAACACAAAGAGAAAGGCAAAAAAAGTATTCGCTGTTTTGTCGTTACCGTCAGCGACACGCGTGACGAGGCGACGGACTTAAGCGGGCAATGGATCAAATCTTGTTTGTCGAACCAAGGGCATTCGATATCGGGATATCGCATCGTCAAAGATGAGCCGGCGCAAATTGAAGCGTTATTGCGCGACGCGCTCAGCCAGTCAGGGGTGGATACCATTATCGTCAATGGCGGGACCGGCATTTCTCCGCGGGACGGCACTTATGAAGTCATCGTGAAGCTGCTCGACAAGCGGCTTGATGGGTTTGGCGAGCTTTTCCGGTATTTGAGTTATCAGGACATCGGCTCCGCGGCGATGATGAGCCGCGCGGTTGCCGGGTCCGCCCACGGGAAAGTTTTGATCTCGCTTCCGGGCTCGAAAGGAGCGGTGGGTTTGGCAATGGAGAAGCTCATATTGCCCGAGTTGCGGCACATGGTCTCTCAGCTCCAGGGACAATGAAGGTCAAGGTAAAGTTCTTCGCGATTCTGAGGGAACGCGCGGGGACCGCAGAGGTTATAAAGGAACTCGAAGAAGGCGGTACGGTGGCTCAACTCTGGCAGTCTTTGCAGCAGGATTATCCCAAGTTGGCCGTTCCCGGAGTTCGCCTGCTTTATGCCGTGAATCAGAACTACGTCGTGGCCCATCATGTGCTGAAGGATCGCGACGAGGTGGTGTTCATTCCTCCCGTCAGCGGAGGCTAGTCATGTTTCGCGTCACCCAAGAACCCCTCAAGCTTCAGGAACTGATCGACTTCGTCACCGATCCCGAGGCTGGCGCCATCGCGACTTTCATCGGGACCACCAGAAACAACAACGACGGCCGCAAAGTCATTGCCCTCGATTATGAAGCCTACCCGGAAATGGCCGAGAAAGAATTGGCGCGTTTGGGCGAAGAAGCCAAACAGAAGTGGCAGATTTGCCGCATGGCCATAGCGCACCGATTAGGACCGGTCCAGATCACCGAGCCCAGCGTCATGATCGCCGTCTCCGCGGCTCATCGTGAAGCGGCTTTCGCCGCCTGTCGTTTTGCTATTGAGGAGATCAAGAAAACCGTGCCGATCTGGAAAAAAGAGGTTTTCGAAGGCGGCGAAATCTGGATCGGTACTCAGAGCGGCCAGCCATTAGCGGACAAGGAGACCAGCAGCCCGGGAAACTAATCGCCGCCGCTAAGAGGTCCCTTTTTTGTTCTTAAGAATCTTTCCTCGCACCTTCGCGCGCAGCCAGAAATTTGCCGCAATAATCGCCATGATGATCAAGGCCGAGATCACCGTCTCGACTTTATCAATGCCCTTTGCCAATCCCTGGTAGGTTTCGCCCAGTCCCCAACCGAGATATCCGAGAAACAGGCAGCGGGGAATCGTGCCATAGAAAGTCCAGAGGGTGAACTGTGTTGCCGGAAGACGGATCAACCCCGCGGCGACGGAAATAACCGAGAGCGGGAAAATCGGTAAAGCCCGGAGAAAAAAAATCGAGGCGTTAACCCGGCCCGCTTGAAAGCGAGTCTCCATCGCTTCGACATCAGACCAACCGAACCCCAGGAATTTCTCCCAACGATCGATCAGCGGCTTGCCGCCAAAGTACCCGAGGCCATAGCCTATGAAGGCGCCCAGGGTCGACCCGATCGTGCCCGGCACGACGATGGATAGGAGGATCGGCGCCAAAGCGTCAAGGAATCCCAGCTCAGGGCTGATCAAGATAAACCCGGCTCCCATGATGATCAAAGGAGAAGGGATCGGCATAATCACGGATTCGATGATGACGCCGGCAAATACACTCCAGGCCCCATAGGCGCGAATGGAGTCCATGATCCAGGTAAGTAGTTCAGTCAAAAACTTGCCCTCCTCGTTGCGTGTATATTACGCCAAATCTTATGGTCGCGCCAAATACCCGAAAATGGGGCATCAAATAATCTTGCTGACCGCCAGCAGGTAAGCCACCGCAAGCGACGCGTACGCCGCGCACGCCAGACATAGAAAGACCAGATTGAGCCGGCCGGGGCGCGCGGCGACCGGCAGATGCCGCGGCAAGTAAACATGATTGAGAAAAATCAACGCTACGGAAAACAGAACGGTGCCGACAAAGCCAATAACGGCCGAGAGGAGGATCAGCGGACCAGGCTCGGCGAAACCCATCGTGACGGAGGTGACCGCGGTGAGCACAAAAAGAAAAATGACATACCATGAACGCACCGAAATGGAATGAGTGCGGGGAAAGAAAGCATATAGACAGTCTGTATGAATTCGGCTCACGGCATCTACGGTGGCGAGCCAGGTATCGCATAGGAACGCGGCGGCGACAATCAAAAAAACGATTCTCCCGACGAGCCCCCAGCTGACTTCAAAAAACCGGCTCTGAACCACTGCCAACTCGTAACCCTGCGGCAAAATTCCTTTGGGGTACAGCACGGCGTACGCTAATAGACAGGTCATCAGAGTGGTGAGCAGATTGCCGCCGATCCCGATACCGACATCCCAGAACAGATAACGGCGCCACCGGCCGACGTGCGCCAGTCCTTCGTCGTCACCTGGAGTAAAACCTGAAGTGGGAATGGCTTCGGCCTTGCCAGTCACCGGCCCCGTGATTCTTCCCATGTAATGAGCCATCCCGGCTCCCTTGTCGCGGACCCAGTAGGAGTAGAATAGAGTCCAGAATCCGCCCAGACCCGCGAATGTGATAGCGGTCAACAATTTCGTTGCGTCCTCGGGATCCCAGGGTCTGGGCATCGGCAATTCCGGAATCAGCAAGCCTCTGACGAAAGCCGGCAGCACGCGAAGCGTTTCTAGGCTAGCGCTTGCCCATAGAAGCCCGACCAGGGTTATAAGCGCGACGGCCCACATCAAGCTCTCAACCAGACGATAAATGACTTTGCTCAGCAGGATGGCTGAAAGAAACACGAACATGGAAAGGTAACCCCAAAACAGCGTCTGGCCTTTAGCGGTCCAACCGGTGGGAACATTCGTCAGGGCTGCCAAAGAGGTTCCACCGGCTGCGGCAAAGGCGCCGAACCAGAGGAAAGAAAGCGTCATCAAAACCCACAGGACGAAAGCGAAATATCGGTTCAGGCGAATAAATCCCTGAAAGATGCTTTCGCCGGTAAGCAGGGTGTAGCGGCCGATCTCATAGGTGACGGGAAACTGGAGCAGGCACGCCGGCAGGAGAAGAAAAAGAAAACTCAGGCCGTATTTGGCGATGATATAGGGCCACCATATGAGTTCGCCGCTGCCTTGAGCCAATGCCATGAAGATGACACCCGGTCCCAGCGCGGCCAGCATGCTCGGAAGCGGCGGCAGCGGGGCACGCTTGAACGGCGGCAAGAGGCCCCAGGTCCGGGGTTCGGCGATACGGTCAGGTCTATTCAACGCGATGGACGGCGCCTTCAGGCAGCGATGTGAGAAAGCTCTGCAGCGCGCGGTCGAGATAGTCGGAGTCTTTGGATTCCAACGTGACTTTGACCTTGTAGTCGACCGCGTCCAGGACGGGATAAGAGCCCAGGAGGAGTTTGGGGAAGTTGGCGAGCACGTCGTTTAATATCGTCGCGATGACTCCTTCGCCATATCTGACGTACACCGTTTTTAGAAAATACGGCGCCTCGCGAAACCCCTCTTTGATCGCTTCAAACCGCTCTTGCAAAATTCTGGGAATGCCCGGGAAGATGAAGACGTTGTGGAGTTTAATCACCGGCGCGAAAAGAGCTTCGGTGGCTAACAGCTCCGCGCCTTCGGGAACATTGGCCATCCTGAGGCGCGTCTCGTTGATGTCCGCGCCGAGGCGTTGGCGCATCCGGCGCTCGAGATCGGGATTGCGGATCACTTTGACGCCGAACCCGCGCGCGACCCCTTCGATCGTCACATCATCATGCGTCGGCCCCACGCCGCCCGTCGTGAATACAAGATCGAACCGCTTCGAGAACGTAACAACTTCTTGACCGATTTGCTCGATCTCGTCGGGAATCGTGGAGATCTTCTGCACCTCGACGCCGAGTTGACGGAGTTGAGCGCAAAGAAAATAAGAGTTCGTGTCCTGGGTCTTCCCCGATAAGACTTCGTTGCCGATAATGACGATACCCGCAGTTTTGCACATGCCCTATTGTCTACTCAATGAGAGGCTTCGTCGCAACTACGCCGCCTTGACTTCCGCAAGAACGCAAAGGTTACCCGTCACAGGTCGAATTCGCTGCAGCTCATGAAGAAATGACATTGGGGATTGGAACAGACGAAGCGACATTTGTGGTTGATGAGCCTCGCGCCGCAGACGGGACAGAACTCCCACCAGTTTTCCTGTTTGTCTTCTTGCGGCTGGCACGACTGGGACTGGCTCGGGATTGGCATCCTAACTCCGCTTTTGTAAGTTCCTGGCCCGAACTATTCAGGGTGATCTCGAACGGTAAGCCCTTCCGGGGCATGATCTTCTTCTAAACAAATTAGTATAACTTGACAAGTAATATCTTTTGCCCTCAGGAGGCATGCTTGTCTCCGATTTCTGCCAACGGCTTTTCGTTCGGTTAGCCTGGTCTTTTGGACATGCCGCGCGGAGCAGTAAGTCGACGGGTAGCCGAACGGCTCGTTAGCGCGCCGACCGGCACCACAGAGACTCTCTTTGATTGGAAGGTTACTTCCGTTATAATCGCCGCGATCCTTGCGCGAAATTATGGCCAACCTGGGTGTTATAATTCTGGCGGCAGGACAGGGAACGCGGATGAAATCCAGCCTGCCGAAGGTGGTGCATTCCCTCGGAGGAAAGCCGTTAGTGGTACGTGTTCTCGAGACGGCGGCACGTCTTCGTCCCGGCCGCGTCGCTATGGTTATCGGCCACGGCGGCGAGGCGGTAAAACAGGCCTGTCCGATGGGCGATATAAGCTGGGTTGTGCAGCGCGAGCAGTTAGGAACCGGTCATGCGGTTCTCTGCGCCCGGGAGTCTTTCGACAATTTTTCCGGCGATGTCTTGATTCTCAGCGGCGATGTGCCGCTTCTATCGGAGTCCACTTTGGTTGTCATCGTCGACGCTCATCGCGCGCAGCGTGCCACGCTGACCATCCTAACGGCGTCGCGGCGGCAGTCAACCGGCTATGGTAGAATCCTGCGCGATCATCGCGGCGACATCACGGGAGTCGTCGAAGAGCGAGACGCGACAATCGATCAAAGGCAAATTCAGGAAGTCAACGCAGGCATCTACGTCGCTGATCCTGAATTTCTTTTCCCCGCCTTGGAACGAGTGAAGAACAATAACCAACAGAGCGAATACTATTTGCCGGATATCGTCGCTATCGGACGCGCGGAAGGGATGAAGATCGCCACGGTCAGAGTCGACAATGCGGGAGAAATCATGGGGGTCAATACCAGAGAGGAGCTTGCGCTGATGGAAAAAGCATTGCAGGAACGGATCAACCGCAAATGGATGGAAGCGGGTGTAACGCTTCAAGATCCGCAGACGACTTACATCGAAGACGAAGTGCTCATCGGCAGAGACACGTTTATCGGGCCCAATACCCATCTGCGCGGACGGACGGTCATCGGTGAGCGTTGCCGGATCGATGGCAGCGCCTATCTAACGGATGTCGACATGGGCGACGAGGTCCATTTGAAATTCTCCGTCGTGATCACGAGCTCTCGGGTAGGTCGTCAGGCCATCATCGGTCCTTTCGCGCACCTTCGGCCCGGAAACGTGTTGGGTCCTAGGGTCCACATCGGTAATTTTGTCGAAGCCAAGGAAGCGACGGTCGGCGAGGCGACAAAGGCCAACCACCTGACTTATTTGGGAGACGTCACCATCGGCTGCGACACCAACATCGGCGCGGGAACGATTACCTGCAACTATGACGGGTTCAGTAAATACCGCACCAGGATCGGGAATCGCGTCCAGGTCGGAAGCGATTCCACTTTAGTGGCGCCGATCACGTTGGGAGACGACGTTTACGTCGCCACGGCGACGACGATTCGCCGTGATGTCCCGCCCGGCGCCTTGGTTTTCAATGAACGTCAAGAGCGGCTGCGCGAAGGCTGGACCGAGCAAAAACGCGCGAAAATGAAAGAGATAAAAAAATAATGTGCGGGATTGTCGGTTACATCGGCAAACGGGAAGCGGCGCCGCTGATTCTCGAAAGCCTGAAAAAGCTCGAGTACCGGGGCTACGATTCGGCAGGCGTCGCGGTTCTGAACGACGGTCATGTATCGGTCCGCCGCTGCGAAGGCAAGCTCAATAATTTGGCAGCCATTCTCAGTCGCGACCCCTTGAGTGGCATGATCGGGATCGGCCATACGCGTTGGGCGACCCATGGTCGACCCTCGGAAACCAACGCCCATCCTCACTGCGCCGGTGACGTGGTGGTGGTGCACAACGGGATCATCGAAAACTACCTCGAGCTCAAGGAGCAGCTGAGCCGGCGGGGAACCAAATTCTCGTCTGAAACGGATACAGAAATTGTCGCCCATTTGGTGGCGGAAAAGGTTGCCGCGGGCATGGACTTTCTCGCCGCCGTGAAAAAGAGTCTCAAGGAAATTCGCGGCTCCTATGCTTTGCTGTTTCTCAACCAGAGAGATCCGAAGCGGCTGATTGTGGCAAAAAATTCGACACCCATCGTCATCGGTTGGGGTGAAGGAGAGACCTTTATCGCCTCGGATATCCCCGCGTTGCTGGATTACACCCGCAAGGTGATGTTTCTGGAAGACGGTGAAGTCGCCGAAGTCTCCGCGGATTCTTTCCGTCTCTATGACGGCAAAGGGAAATCGCTCCGGCGAGCTTTTAAAGAAATCACCTGGGATGCGGTGGCGGCCCGCAAAGGGGGTTATCGCCACTTCATGCTGAAGGAGATTCATGAGCAGCCCAGGGCCGTCGCCGATACGTTTCGCGGCCGCATCTCTTTGAAGGACGGCGAGGTTTCATTAGACGGTATCCGCCTGACAACGAACCAGGTGCGCCGAATCAAGCGTATTCAGCTCGTCGCCTGTGGAACGGCATGGCATGCGTGCCTGGTGGGCAAGTTCATGATCGAAGAGATCGCGCAGATTCCTGCGGAGGTCGACTACGGGTCGGAGTTCAGATACCGCTCTCCGTTGATGGACCCGCACTCGGTACTGCTGATGGTGAGCCAATCCGGAGAGACAGCGGATACCTTGGCGGCCGTCGAAATCGCGCGGCAAAAGAAGTCCAAGGTTCTATCGATTTGCAACGTAGTCGACTCTTCGATCCCGAGAAAGTCGGACGGGGTTCTTTATACCCACGCCGGGCCGGAAATCAGCGTGGCGAGCACCAAGGCTTTTACAACTCAGCTAACGGCGCTGTACTTGCTGGCGATCGCCCTGGGACGGCGCAGGGGAAGTCTGGATCCGGCCCAGGCGAAAAAGCTCCTTGCTGATTTAATGCATTTGCCGAAATGGATTGAAGAGACCTTAAAGCTCGACAATGATGTAGAGGCGCTGGCGCGCAGTCTCACGGACAGCTCGGATTTTCTCTATCTCGGTCGCGGCATCAACTATCCGATTGCCCTGGAAGGGGCGCTGAAGCTCAAGGAGATCTCCTATATTCACGCCGAAGGTTATCCGGCGGGCGAGATGAAGCACGGCCCGATTGCGCTGATCGACGAAAAGATGCCGGTTGTCGTGCTTATGCCCCGCGACCGCTATTTCCAGAAGACGTTGGGAAATCTTAAGGAGGTGGAGTCCCGCGGTGGAAAAGTCATTATCGTGACCGATGAAAAAAAACTTCCCTCCGATGTCTCTCCATTCGGACTGCTGAGCGTCGCCAAAGCTTCTCATTTTCTGACCCCGATCGTGCTCAGTCTGCCGCTCCAGCTACTTGCCTATTACATCGCGGTTCATCGCGGCACGGATGTCGATCAACCGCGAAACCTGGCCAAGAGTGTAACGGTCGAATAGCTGACTCCGTCAGCACCCTCTTTTATTCTCCCTCGTCCAACGGGGCAGAGTTAGAGAGGGGGTAGTGAGTTGTTGAAGCAATTCAATCGTTCAAGCGTTCAAACCGTTTTCTGGACAAGAGAGCGCAGATACTCCCGACGGGCCGAACGTTTTGAAGGGTTGGAACGGTTTGAACCCAAGATTCAACGCAAGGCTTCGCGCAGCAGGCGGGCGGCATCCTCTGGGGTTACCGGGTTGATGTACGATCCGCTGCCCCATTCGAAACCGGCGACTTGAACCAGCTTGGGCAGAATCTCAATATGCCAATGATAAAGGCGGCTTTTGTTATCGGCCAAGGGATTGGAGTGGATATAGTAATTGAACGGCGGATCGTTGAGCGCCCGGTCGAGACGGTTGAGCATGTCGCGGAGACAACGCGCCAGATCGAACGTCTCGTGTGTGGAGCCTTGCTCGAAACTTGAACTGTGTTGTTTGGGCATAATCCAGGTTTCGTAGGGAAAACGGGACGCAAAAGGAGAGAGCACAACAAATCGATCGTTCGCGGTTACGATTCGGGACGAGTCGTTAATTTCATCGCGGAGCATGTCGCAATAGATACAGTTTCCTGTTGAGTCGTAATAAACCTCAGCGCCGCTCATCTCTTCCGCCGCCTCGCGCGGCACCATCGGCAACGCGATCAGTTGCGAATGGACGTGTTCAAAGGTCGCGCCGGCCTCCCTCCCCTGATTTTTGTAGACGAGAATGTAGCGCCATCGCTTGTCCAGTCGAAGCGCCGATATGCGCTCCCGATAGGCAGAAATGACCGTCGCCAATTGCTGTTCGCTGAGAGTCGCCGTGTGGGTTACGTGCTCCGGTGCCTCGATGATCACCTCGTGCACGCCGAGACCGCTCTGGCGCTGATAAAGACCGCTGCTGTCGATCGTGCAAGCCCCCGACTTTGTAAGCGCCGGATACTTATTGGGTACCACGCGCACCGCCCAGCGCGGAGCATCGGCCTGTGTCGGAGTGGCGGGACAGACGAGCACCTCGGGCGGCGTCATGGCTTCATTTCCAGCGCAGAACGCGCACGGCTCCAATGTTGCCGTTGCTCGATCCCTGCGGGTCTGCTGCGGCCTTCTGGCGCGCTCCGGCGCAATGATCACCCAGCGATTAACGATCGGGTCTTTTCTGAACTCGGGCATCATTCAATTACGAAGCAGTTCATGGCTTAATACGACGACCAAGGGATGAGTCATGGAGAGCGCGGGCACGACAAGTCTGGGTTCCGGATTTTGACGCGCATCATTCAGCCCTCCTGTCTTTGAAATCCCTGGCGAAAAAATAGAACTCCGACGAGCGTTGCCGAGTCGCGTCGGGCCGCGTTCGCTGCACGGAGTTAAAATATTTTTCGATCTCGGATGTCAACGCCTGGAGTTCGTCATTGACAAAGCTTTTCACTAGAAAAAATCCTCCGGGTTTAAGCAAAGTAGTGGCTATGCCGAGCGCGCTTCGATTCAGCTCCACGCACCGAGCCGTATCGGTGTCGCGGATACCGGTCAGGCGCGGTGCGAGGTCGGAAAGGACACAGTCGACCCGACCTGCGATGAGTGCCATGATTTTCTTCCGGGTCTCGGCGGACATGATGTCGCCCCGGAGGATGATGATATTGTTTTCGCGAAAAGCGGCGATCGGTTGCAGATCGACGCCTAGAACTCTGCCTTTTTCGCCGACCAGTTTGGCCGCAACCTGCAGCCATCCGCCGGGCGCGGCGCCGAGGTCGACGACCGAATCTCCCGGTTTCATGATGCGGAAACGCTGTTGAAGTTCCAGGAGCTTATACGCTGCTCGGGAACGATAGCCCTCTTGCTTGGCTTTCCTAAAATAGCTGTCGCGGGGATTGTAACTCATCGAATCGGGTCGATAATTGAGCGGTAAAAAATTCTTTCAAAACGCATAGAGCTCAGAATCGGCTCAGTCGTCGATCTCCGCTCAGAAAAAAAAGGCCCAGCCTCTATCAAGACTGGGCCCGGGTATCAGCTTGGCCGCTACTTATTGCGCTTTTACCTGGAACTCGACGCGGCGGTTGACGGCACGCGCCCAGGCGGTCTCCTGATCCAGCAAAGGTTTGTTTTTCCCTTGGCTCACCGCAGACATGCGGGCGGGATCGATTCCTAAAGCGGTAAGCTCGTTGATGACGGTCTGAGCTCGGCGGCGTCCCAAGTTGTAGTTGTACTCGTCGCTTCCAATGCGATCGGTATGGCCCTCGATCATGAACGCCAGCGCCGATTTTTCTTTTAATTTTTGGGCCGCCAGATAAACTTTTCCCTTGCCTACATCCGTGAGCTCGGCCGAGCCGAAGCGAAAGTCGACGTCGGGCAACACGAGTCTTTCTATTTCTACGATTTTCGGGACTTCTTTAATGACAGTTTTTTCAACCGGGACTTCCACGACCCTGACTTTCTCAGCGAGCGGCTGCTGCGCCGGCGCGGCCGTTGCCGATTGCGGTTCCCCGGCTCGCGTGTCTTTCATGGGCGCCTTTTTTGGCACGCCGTAGTCGTGGATGGGTTGGGGTTCCGCGATCACCGGTGGATGCGGTGTATGACCAAAAAAGGCCTCCAAGGGTTCGGCTCCGCTCACAAGGAAGTGAAAGGGCCTAAAAATCGTCCATTCCAATAAAAACCCGGCCGGATGGAGCAGGTAGGCGGCGATTCTCAGTGGATGAGATTGGCTGTCATCATACTCATCGGGAGCGGCCAAGCCGGACTTGAGACCGAGGGCGAAATAGACGGCGAAAACTAAAACAAGGAGTCGCGCGAGCTTCATAAAGGCCTCCAGTTTTGACTGTACGACGCAAGTTTAAGGGCTGCTCGGCGGGTTGTCAAATATGCCCCCTCTTCCATCTTCGACTTGTGGGTTTTTGACCCCGTGGCTCTTGTAAACCGTGCTCGGGCGGTCTATGAGAAAAGTGGTTCGGTCCTGCGCGTCGGTTTTCGCTGGTGAATGAACATGGGCGTGTTCGTCGAAAAATCAGACCGGGTCATCTCCTTAACCTTGGATCGCCCCCCGCTCAATGTCTTGAATATTTCTCTGCTCCGCGAGTTGGATCAGATTTTGACGTCGTGCGCCCGCGATCCGTCCGTTGATGTGATCGTGCTCCGCGGCGGCAGTGAACGGGCGTTTTCCGCCGGTGTCGATATCGGGGAACACACGCGAGACAAAGTTCCGGAAATGCTCGATGTCGTGCACGGCGTTGTCCGTAAACTTCTCGATGTCCCGCAAGTCACCGTCGCGTTGATTCGAGGCGTTTGTCTTGGCGGCGGCTGCGAGTTGGCGAGCTCGTGCGACTTGATTCTCGCCTCCGATGAAAGCTCGTTCGCGACGCCGGAGATTTCCGTCGGCTGCTACCCGCCGGTCGCCTTGGCTCGTTTCTCCGTGCTCATGGGTTACCATCGGGCGGCGGAAATGATCCTCACGGGACGGCGATTCTCTGCTCAGGAAGCGCTTGCCGCCGGATTCATCAATCGCGCCGTGCCCCAAGACCGTCTCGAGGATGAACTTGAATCGTTGCTGGAAGAACTTCTTGGAAAGAGCGGCGCCGTTTTGCGCATCGCGGTCAAGGGCTTGCGTGAACTCTCGCTGGCGGGCTTTCGCGAGGCCCTGCGCCGTTCGGAGGAACTCTACCGCCGGGAGCTGTTGCAAACCAATGACGTGGAGGAAGGCGTAACAGCGTTTATGGAAAAAAGGAAACCGCGATGGACGCATCGCTGAGATTGATAATAGCGCGCGCTTTGGGAGTTGCCAGCCTCTTATTTTCCAGTTAGCTGCTTCTTAATATTTTCCACGAATTCTTTGAGCATGGAGTCGGCCTTTTTGCGGATGATGGGCTGGCCGAATTCGCCGATCTTGCCGAGGATGTTGACGTCGGTCTCGACCAACAGTTCGGTCTGATTGGGGCTCAACTCTTTTAGCATCATGCTGGTCTTGCCCTTCACCGCGCCTGCGGCCATCCGGTCGCTGGCTTCGGCGCGGAGCGCCGCGCGCCAGTTCTGTTTGTCTTGTTCTTCGAGAATAATTTTGCCTTGCAGGTTGAGCGCGATCGGCCCCACTCGAACCTTGAGAGCCCCCTGATACGTCGTGTCATCGATCTTGGTGACGGAGTCTACCCCCGGAAGCGACTGCGCGACTTTGGGCACGTCCATGAGAAAGTTCCAAAGCGGCTCCCGAGCGACCGGAATCTCCGCTCGTTGAGTAAATTTCACCTCTTTCTCCCTTTCTTTGCTCCCTTGCGAGCCGCCTTCGGGGCCGGCTTCGCCCTGCTTTGCTGGCGAATGGTGGCCAATGCTCTTTCCAGGGCGCGCCGGACGAAAACGCCAGCCATCTCCTTTTTGTAGCCGGCCGAGCCGCGAAAATCGCTCACCGGATCCACCGCTTCTTTCGCCTTCTCCGCCGCTTCGGCGAAACCATCGGCTTTAAGCGGCTGGCCGCGTAAGACCGCTTCCGCCGCGGTGGCTCTAATCGGAGTCGTGCCCACGCTCCCAAGCGCGATACGAACATCGCTGATAGTTTTTTTATTCTTGTCCAAAGTCAGCACAGCCGCAGCCGAAACGGTGGCGTAGTCATCCGCCGTTCGCGGCAAGAATTTGAGATACGCGGCGCCCGAATTGGCCGGCAGCTTGGGAACAAACAGCTCGGTAATGATCTCGTCGGGTTTAAGTACGGTTTCGTAATAATCGGTGAAAAACTCATCGACCGGAATGACCCGCGCGCCGTTGGGGGAGGTGGCTTTCACGGTCGCGCCCAGGACTATCAGAGTCGGCGGAGGATCTTGATTGGGATCGGCGTGCGCTAGACCTCCTCCCACCGTGGCCATGTTGCGTACCCGAACCGTTGCCACGTGATGAAACGTTTCCGCAAGTATGGGAAGACGGCGCCGCACTAGAGAAGAGGTTTCGACTTCTCGATGCGTCGCCAGACCGCCGATTCGAAGCCCACCGTCTTTCAGTTCAATGCCGTTTAAACCGCGAACCGAGCGAAGGCTGACCAAACAGCTCGGCCGCACCAGCCGCTGCTTCATCATGATCACCAGCGCGGTTCCGCCGGCAATGAGTTTTGCGTCCGGCCCGAATTGCTTGAGCGTGGCATGGACTTCTTTGAGGCTTCTCGGCGTTTGATATTCAAAAGGTATCATGGCGGCGTTCCTTATTTATTTGGCGAATTGATGAGCCTTCTGGATGGATTCGATGATCTTGTAATAGCCGGTGCAGCGGCAGAGGTTGCCCATCATCCAGTCTTTGATCTGATCCTCGTTGGGCCGCGGGTTTTCATCCAACAGCGCCTTGGCCGCAACTACTTGACCGGGCGTGCAGATACCGCATTGAAAGCCGCCGTACTGGATAAAGCTCTTCTGCACGGGATGCAGTTCGCCGTTCTTGGCAAGCCCTTCGACCGTGGTAATCTCATGGCCATCAGCGAACACCGCCAACGCCAGGCAAGAACTCACCATATCGCCGTCCATCAAGACCGTGCAGGCGCCGCAAACCCCCACGCTGCAACCCTCTTTGGTCCCGGTGAGCCCTAGGTCGTAACGCAGACAGTCGATCAAAAGTCGGTTGGTCGGGACCTCTAAATCGACCTTTTTGCCATTGACACGAAACTTGATTTTTTTCTTCATCGCCGATCCTTTCTCCAGCGTCTATCCGGCCAAGAATTTTTCGATGCAGAGAGGGAAAACGTTGAGGCTTCCTATATAGAAAGAATTTGAATAAACTGCAAGCCGTTTCGGATTTATGGCGAAAGCGTATTCACCGCAGCGGCCGTGTTCTTTTTGATGCTTGGCGTCCGCGTCCTACGCGGTTAGCCCACCGAAGTCAGCTCGGCGGCGATTTACGCGAGGCGTCTACAATGGTATATAAGACAGCCTCAAGGGAAAAAGCCAGAGTCATCGTAAACATCTAGCAACCAAAAGGAGGTCTCCATGATTGCGATAAGCGATGAGATGCGGAATATGATCGATAACGCGTTGGCCAATGGTTGTCCTTGTGTGCTGGCGACCGTTTCCGCCGACGGCGAGCCGGACATCGGCTATAAAGGCAGCATGATGGTTTTTGATAACGAATCGCTTGCCTATTGGGAGCGCACCCGGCGCCAGCATCTGAAAAACGTGAAGGAAAATCCGAAAGTCATAGTCCTGTTTAGGGACGGTAAAACCCGGGTGAACTTCCGTTTCCACGGGACGGCCACGATTCATGAATCGGGTCCGCTGCGAGATCAGGTCATGAAGAGAACCGTGAAAGACGAATTGGATAAAGACCCCGAGCGCAAAGGGGCCGCCGTGGTCATCCGGGTCGATCGCATAACGAATCTAGGGGGGCAGGTACTGCAGACGCGCTAAGCATAACCAACTCTTACACCGCCGCTGAAAACTTGTTAGAAGGTTATCACCGACCTGATGCTCTTTCCTTCGTGCATCAGGTCGAAGGCGTGATTGATCTTTTCTAGCGGCAGCGTGTGCGTAATCATCTCGTCGACCTTGATTTCTCCGTCCAGATATCGGTCCACGTAGCCAGGCAGTTGAGAACGGCCTTTGACTCCGCCAAAGGCCGTTCCGCGCCACACTCTTCCGGTGACAAGCTGGAACGGGCGTGTGCTGATTTCTTGTCCGGCAGCGGCGACGCCGATGATGATCGATTCGCCCCAACCCTTGTGACAGCACTCCAAAGCCGCGCGCATCGTCCGGACGTTGCCGATGCATTCAAAAGAATAGTCCACTCCTCCATCCGTGAGGTCGACGATGAGCTCTTGAATCGGCCTGTCTTGGTCGGTGGGGTTGATGCAATCGGTGGCGCCCAGCAGCTTGGCCATGGCAAATTTTGCTGGGTTGACATCGAGGGCGAGGATCCGCTGCGCCTTTGCCAGGACCAAGCCTTGAATGACGCTCAGGCCGATGCCACCCAGGCCAAACACGGCCGCTGTTGAGCCCGGCCGGACCTTGGCCGTATTCAGGACCGCGCCAATGCCGGTCGTGATGCCGCAACCCAGCAGGCAGACCTTGTCGAGCGGCGCAGAACGGTTGATCTTGGCCAGCGCGATTTCCGGCAGCACGGTATGCTCGGAAAACGTCGAAGTCCCCATGTAATGGAAGACCGTTTTCCCGTTGGCGGAGAAACGCGAGGAGCCATCGGGCATGACGCCTTTTCCCTGCGTAGTGCGGATGGCGCCGCACAAATTAGTCCTGCCGGACTTGCAAAATTTGCATTCGCCGCATTCGGGGATATAAAGCGGGATGACATGATCGCCGGTCTTGACGCTCTTCACCCCCCGGCCAATCTCGACAACAACGCCGCCGCCCTCATGGCCCATAATGGCGGGAAAAATTCCCTCCGGGTCGTTCCCGGATAGCGTATAGGCATCGGTGTGACAGACACCGCTTGCCTTGATCTGAATCAATACCTCACCGGCCTGCGGGCCGGCGACTTCAACGTCTTCTATGGCCAACGGTTTCTTAGCTTCCCACGCGACAGCGGCACGCGACTTCATGGTTCCTCCCGCGGAACGACTCATTTTGGGTGTTCCGGTACGAAAAATTTTGGCGAAAGGCTGCTGCAAAATTCTCTACACTGTTACGACAAAAATTTAAAGCAGCGGGACCGTTTTTTGCCGGGCGGCGGTTGTTTTGTGGAGCCCGTGACCGATATGGGACTAAAGAAAAAGGTTGCATGAGGCGGCTAATTTTTGGTACGAAATGATGTGCTCATGGCTCCACAAAGCCCAAACGAATCCGTAGACTATTCCCAAACCCTGCGGGTTATCGGCCAGGTCCTGGAATCGTTTAAGGCCGAGTCCTTCGATATCGTCTGCCATGGCGACGCTTATCTGGTGCGGTGTTTGACAAAACACAGGAATAGAGGCCTCTCGAAGCTGCTGCGACGCTGGAAAGAGCAACATCTTCCTCGTGGCGGGTTCGGAGCGAAGCCCTTCATGAATGTGGAGTTGCTCTATTCGCTCAATGACATCAAAGGTCTCGACGCGCAGGGCAAAGCCAAACGGCGCGACCCGCACGGCATGCCGGACCCCTTTGGTTTATCGAGCATCCTGCGCGCGGCGGGGGAGTTCGTTAACCGTAAGGGGCGCTTGCTGTTAGGCTCCAGTCGCGACCAGCATGTTTTGGTTTTGTACGAAACACCCGAGGGAGTTCGTAAGATGGAGGAATATCAACAATCCTGGTTTTATGACTTCTGTGTCGGGATGTACCTGAAGAGAAAAGAAAAGTTATCGGATCCGACCGTCTGAGGCGGTCCTATCGGCTCCTCATCGCATCATCCGCGGCAAGAAAAGCGCGATCTCAGGGAAGATGATCACCAAGGAGATCGCGACGATCAGAGCGATCCAGAAAGGCGTAACGCCGGCATAAACCTTGTTCAGAGGCACGCCGGTGAGGCCGCTCACGATGAAGCTCAACAGTCCTACCGGCGGCGTCAGGAGTCCGGTAAGGAGCATCATGATCGTCAACACGCCGAACCAAACTCCATCATATCCCAACTTGATGATCAGGGGATAAACGATCGGCGTCATGATCACCAAAATAGCGATCTCATCCATCAACGCGCCCATCACAAAGTAGAGAGCGAACAGCACAAAAACCACGACAAAAGGCGCAATGTCGAGAGCAGCGATGAACGTCGTGAGCTGGAGTGGTATCCGCGTGACAGTAAGAAAATAGCCGAACATCTTGCCGCCTACCACGATGAGAAAAATTACGGCGGTGATCCGCCCTGTTTGATGAAGCGCGGCGAGGAACGAGGGCCACGACAGGCGTCTCGTCATCAGAGTCAGAAGGAGCGAAAGGAACGCCCCGACCGCGCCTCCTTCAGTGGGCGTGAAGACACCTCCATAGATCCCTCCGATACTGCTCCCGAAGATAGCCGGAATTGCCCAGGTTTTGCGTAGCTCCGGCAAGATCGCCGGCCGCTCTCTTCTCTCAGGGATGGGGGCAAGCTCGGGCTTGAAGCGCGCGACAAGGTAAGCTGCGATCATTAATATGCCTGCGGTCATCACGCCCGGCAGGAAACCGGCGATCAAAAGCTTGCCAATCGGCTCTTCGGTTAGGATCCCGTAAAGAACCAGAGCCGCGCTTGGCGGAATAAGAATGCCTAAGGTGCCTCCGGCAGCGGCGGCGCCGGCGGCCAGGCCTTCGTTGTAGTTGTACTTGCGCATCTCCGGGACCGTCACGGTGGCGATGGTCGATGCCGTTGCGATCGAAGAGCCGCAGACCGACGCAAAGAGAGCGCCGGCGCCGATCGTGGCCATGGCCATGCCGCCCCGCAAGCGTCCGACAAAAGCGTTCACGAGACTAAAAAGGTCGCTTCCCAGCTTGGCATTCGCGAGAAATAGGCCCATCAAAATAAACAGCGGAATGACGCTGAAGGCGTAGGTTGTGACGGTGGTGAACGGGTCCGAGCCCAACCTGGCGAGCGCGGCTGTGGGCCGTATAAGATAGCCATATCCAACAACCGATACCGCGATCATGGCGATGCCTACGGGCACCTTCAAGCCAAGCAGAGCGAGCATGGCGAGAAAGCCGAGCAGGCCGGTAGCCTCAGGGGTCATGGGTTGCGCTCGTTACGCGATTTGCCAAAGTTGCAGATGATCGCCAGCACGTAGGCTGCGGCTCCCGTGACAGCCGCGATCACAAATGGATGAATCGGCAGCTGGAGCACCGCGGTCGTATAGTTCCCATCTAACATGCGAACGGAATACTCGTAGAGCTGCCACGTGATCGCCGCGACGACCACGAGGTTGACGAGATCGACGACAAGATCGGTCACTTTTTTTTGCATCGGCGTAAAATGATTATATGCGAGATCAAGTGAGATGTGCTCGTTATGGTGCTCGGCCAGGCCGAGCGCGAGAAAGACGATAAGCACCATTAACATCTCGGTTAGCTCAAACGTGCCCGGGATGGGTTGATTGAATAGATAGCGGCCGAAGACGTCCGCTACCGTGAGAAACATCAACAACGCGAGCGCGATGCTCCCGAAGTAGGTGAGAAGCCGGTTAGTGACTAAAGACAACCGCCGTGTCACTGGGGTCTTCTTCTGATGGGCTCGGCCGAAGGACTAGCGAAGGGCCACCCGTACAGCGCTTCCTCTCGCCCGTCATGGTTGAGAGCCCGGCGCAAGAGCACGAGTACCCCCCATCTGCCTAACGTTTACCGATCAGACTCAGCATCTTTTCGTAAACCTGCTTCCCCGGTCGGCCCTTCGATTCCATCTCCTTAACCCACTCCTTGCTCATCTGGGCCGTCGCCTGCTTCCACTTTTCCGTTTCGGCGGGAGGTAACTGATAAATGCTGGCTTTGGCTTTTTTCAGCGCGTCCATGCCGTCGGCGGCTTCGTCGTCATAGTTCTTGGCACCGAGCATGGCCATGCGCCTGCCGGTTAAGCTGTCGAGCAGAGCTCGGTCCTCGGCGGAGAGTTTTTTGTAGCTTTGCTGGTTCATCGCCACGACCATGCTAGCCACATAAGAGTTGGCCAGGGTCGCGTGCTTGACCAGCGGCTCCAAGCGAAATCCCTTGATCGCTGACAGCCCAATCACAAGGCCGTCGACTACGCCGCGTTCGAGCGCGTCGTAGATTTCGCCCGCCGGCATGGTCACGGGCACGGCGCCGAGAGCGCGCAACATCGAAACTTGGACCGGACCCGGAGCGCGGATCTTGAGCCCGCGCAGGTCCTCCAGAGTTCGCACCGGCTTTGAAGTCGTGTAGAGCTGGCCCAGATCGTGAGTCCAGGTTGCCAGCACCTTGACGTCGCGATACTCGTTTTGTAGTGCGGGCAGCTCTTCGAACATTTGCCAAAGAACGCGCGTGGCCTCCTGGGCGGAGGACCATAGAAAGGGCATCTCGATAATAGCGCTCAGGGGAAAGCGACCCGGCGTGTATCCCTGCAACGTCCATCCGATGTCAAACGCACCGGCCACGACGTTCTCATAATGGGCCGGCGCTGGCGCCAATGCGCCACCCGGATGAATCGCGACTTTTATCCGGCCCTTGGACTTTTCTTCGAGATCTTTTTTGAGCGGCTCAAGCATCAGACGGTGCTGGACATGTCTTGCGGGAAACGGATGAGAAATGATCAAGTCGACAGCGGGTGAAAGTTCCCAAGCTGACAAAAGAAAAATCACGGTTAAGGTAGCGTTGGTAAGGCAGACGCCGAAGCGCTTGCTAAAGGAGAATGTTTTCATATGTGACTCTCCTACGGCTCGCCCGTTTTTTCCGTCCGGCTTGTGTAAGCCGGCGCAGTGTTCGTTGATGACTGAGACAGCGCCGCACGTTATATTCAGGCTAGAGGCTTGTCAATGGGAATGTAGACCTCTTCATTGACATTGAGAAACATGATCGAATAGTCTCACGGTTGGGAGCTAACCCGAGCGCGGTCGTGTTCGCCGCGGACAAGGAGGTTGTCTTTATGAAGAAATTTCGCATTGAGCCGCACGGGCGACTTCAGGAATGGGTCGCCGACGAGAAGGGATACTTTAAAGACGAAGGGCTGGACTACGAGTTCCTGACTTCCTATGCCACCCAGTCGTCCGGCTATGCTCTCGTTCAGTCCACTGAAACAGCGGCGCCCGAAGTCAAGCGAGGAGCCCTCGAGAACATGGAGCGAGGTCGTGCTGCCGATATCAGTTGTGCGTGCCACTGGGCCGTCAACATGGCATCCTCCGCCGGGCATGGTCGAATGTGGGGACACGCTTACTCTATAACCCCTTCGGCGATAGTCGTTGCGCCCGAATCTTCGATTCGAAAGGCCCGCGACTTGGCGGGCATCGAAGTGGGCGTCGGGTATCACTCCGGCAGCTACTTTTCCGCCATCCAGGCTCTGGAGAAAGTCCTGCAGCCGGAGGAGATCAAGTTGCGCTTTATCGGCCAGCCACAGGACCGCTTGGCTGCGCTGCTCGACCGCAAGGTCGATGCCGCCAATATGTTTGGCGCTCCTTTATATATAGTCGAGCAGCAGGGGTTCCGAAAGATTCTCGATACGACTTTCATGATCGGGTTTTTGTTGCACAAAGATGCCGACGTCGAGGACGTGAAGCGCTACTTCAAGGCGCTCCAGCGCGCGCAGCGAGACATCGACCTGGAGCCGGAGCGATACAAACATTACTTCCTGAAGGAACTGCCGGAGAAATATCATGACAAGATCGACGTCAGCGGCTTCGGACCGGGGGAGCGGCTGGTGTTCGAGCCTTACACGCGGGAAATGTTCGAGCGGACGCAGCGCTGGATGGACGACTGGAAGCTTTTCCCGGAAGGTCAGGCGGCGACCGTTGAGTACGGACGCGCGGTCTCCGTGAATGCATAGAACAAGCCGCTGTGGCGAAAGACGAGTAGTGAGAGCTGGGGGATGAAGAAAGACTTCTCCCTTCCGTTCGAATGGGAATGACAAAGAGGCTACCGTACCTTCTATTTGGCTTGCCCGAAGGCATCGCTTGGTTTGGTGGAGAGGCCTTTAAAGGGTCCAATCGGTAGGATCATGTTTTGGTCACCGCCGTTCTTGATGTAGGCGGCTTCCCAAACTTTATAGTTGGCGAGGAGACTCCCGACGTTGCCACGGCCGGTGCTGCTATGCTCTTTCTCCGCCACTATGGAAGTGTCGGTGCTTAAGAGACCTACGAGCACCCGCACGTGATGAGAAACAGAACGATCAGATTTTTAGTCCCTTTGCCCATTATGCCTTCAGGTCTTATCCTCGGTCGTCGGGCAGTCTCCTCATAAGGGCTTGCTATCAAAGTATCTCTTGGGCTTTGAACACAGCTGCGCTTTAGTTTTGTTGCACTGCCTCATGCTGCATAAATAGGTTCGACCCCATTAAGGCGCTTCGCCGCCGCGACCTGCTGCACCCCAGGTAAGAAGCGCGATACAAAACCAAAAAAGCGAGCAGGCGCCGCAATGTCCTGGGCAACGGGTTTACCAAGGTATCGTGTGCCTGAACATAGATCGAAAGATATATTTTTCTATACTGAAAGGTCTATATCTGAGTCGCTGT
Organism: Binatia bacterium; assembly: GCA_035762645.1. Taxonomy (GTDB): domain Bacteria; phylum Desulfobacterota; class Binatia; order UBA9968; family UBA9968; genus DASTOD01. Next base: position 30,327 of record DASTOD010000381.1, read on the forward strand.
CCACCAAATCGGCTGTTGCAATAGCCGCCGTGTTTGTGGGAAAGAGTAGAAAAATCCCACACAAGGAGGAGAGTCTATGTTCATTGAGATGCGCACGTATTTACTGAAGCCCGGGACAGCGGCGATGTTCGAGGAACGTTTTACGGAGGGACTTTCGGCACGGCTCCAATTTTCCAGGCTCGGCGGGCTGTGGCGTTCGGAAGTCGGAGGCCTAAATCAAGTCGTGCACGTCTGGCCGTACGAAAGCTTCGAAGATCGGGAGCGGATCGGCCAGGAGGCCCGTAAGACCGGAAAATGGCCGCCCAAGACTCAGGAATTTATCATCTTGCAAGAGAATAAAATTATTCAGCCGGCGCCGTTCTCTCCGCCGCTGGAGGAGAGAAAAATCGGCAATCTTTATGAGTTTCGGACCTACACCTATCTTCCGGGAACCATGCCGACGGTGCTGGAACGGTTTGCCAAGGTGATGCCGGGCCGCACAAAGGTATCGCCCCTGGTATTTGCTGGGCATACGCTGATCGGACCGCTCAATCAATACATTCACGTTTGGGCGTACAAGGACGCCGGCGAACGGGATCGTCTGCGAGCTGAAGCTTCGAAGACCGCCGAAGGATGGCCGCCTCAGACCAGAGAGTTCCTGGTCAAGCAGGAAAATATGTTTATGATTCCCGCGGCTTGTTCACCGCTCAAATAACTGAAGGCCGTCAGGCGTAAGGTGTGAGGCGTGAGGTGCGACCGGCCAAGAACCTCAAGCATTGGGGTTCGGGCTGGATCTGGGCTCGCGCCTTACCCCTAACGCCTCACCCCTGACGCGAAACAATGGAGAATAACTTATGAAAAGAATCCCTTACGCTGCGCTACTTCTGGTTTTAGGGACCGCGGCGCTTTCTTGGGGCGCGGACCGAATCCGCATCGGCTACAGCTCGATCAGCGGCTCTTACATGGGTATTTGGATCGCCCACGATGCGGGTTTTTTCGCGAAGGAGGGGTTGGATGACCAGATGATTTTGATCCCCAGCGGCAGCCAGCTCGCGCAAGTGGCGACGGCCGGGGAGGTCGATATAGCCGCTTTGAACGGCAGCTCGGCCATGGCTGCGGCGCTTCAGGGGGCGGACCTCAAGGTCGTCGGGAATACCACGAACAAGTTGATTTTTTCCATCTATGTCAGGCCGGAGATCAAAACGATCGAGGCGCTCAAGGGAAAAAAAATCGGTGTTACCCGTTTCGGATCCGCAACCGATATCGCTGCCCGGTTTGCTCTCCGGAAACACAATCTCGATCCCCAAAAGGACGTGACTATTCTGCAAATGGGCGCTATGACTTCCATCATGGGCGGGCTCCAAGGGGGCTCCATCGAAGCCGGATTGGTGTCTCCGCCCACGCTCTTTGCGGTCGAGAAGATGGGCTTTAAAGAACTCGTGAGCGTCACCGACATGGATCTCGCGTTCCCGAACCCGTCTTTAATCGTGCAGGGCGGCATTATGAGAAAGAAGCCCGACCTGGTCGATAGATTCATGCGCGCTTATGCGAGGGGCATCCACCGCGCCAAGACCGACAAAGAATTCACGTTTAAGTCGATTGCCAAATACACCAAAATCGAAGATCCCTCTGTCCTTCAGAAGGCCTATGACCTTTATGTCGGCAAAGTTTTGGAACCCGCTCCTTATATAAACATGGCCGGGATGAAGAACGCGCTCGACGATTTGAGCAAAACCGTTCCGGCGGCGAAGAATGCCAAGCCTGAACAGTTTATCGACATGCGCTATCTCGACAAACTGGAAAAGAGCGGGCTGCTCAAGGAATTATACCGCTGAGGGAGAGAGCGGCTGAATTTTTCACAGAGACGTGCTTTACAAAAGGGTGATTCGGCCGCTTCTTTTCTTGGGTGATCCCGAAACGACCCACGAGCAGACTTTGCGGCTGCTCGCAAGAATCGAGCCCTTTGCAGGAATTCTGCATCGATTCTTGTCAGTGCCGGACAAACGGTTGCAAGTTCGCTTCGGCTCACTGACGTTTGCCAACCCTGTGGGGCTTGCCGGTGGCTTCGATAAGAATGCCATCGCCGCCAAGACGCTTGCCGGCTTCGGATTCGGATTTTTAGAAATCGGCGCGGTGACGGCGTTGGCGCAGCCGGGCAATCCCAAGCCGCGGCTGTACCGTTTGCCTGCAGACCAAGCGCTTATCAATAGACTGGGGTTCAATAATGAAGGCGCCACGGCCATCGCTCGCAGGCTCCGTGAACTCCGTGGCGGCGCGATGGAGCTGGGCATTCCTTTGGGCGTCAACATCGGTAGAAGCAAGATTGTCGAAACCAAAGATGCGGTTGAAGATTTTCTCGCCACCTTTGAACCGCTCTATCCGTACGGAGATTTTTTTACCCTTAATGTAAGCTCGCCGAATACGCCCCAGTTGCGCGACCTACAGGAGAAAAGTCTACTCCAGTCGCTGCTGCAAGCCGTTCAGGAAAAAAATCGCGAGTTAGCCGGCAGATTCGGGTATTCGCCGAAACCGATACTACTGAAAATCGCGCCGGACATGGAATTTTCTCAGGTCGATGACATCGTTGAGGTTGTCTTTTCCGAGGATATCAGCGGTATTATTGCTACCAATGCCACGGCTTTTTTGCGGGACAAATTGGTCTCCGGCAGCACAGAGCCGGGCGGCTTGAGCGGCAAACCGCTCCGCGCGTTGGCGACTTCATTTGTTCGGCATCTCTACCGCGCGACGGCGGGCAAGCTGCCGATTATCGGCGTCGGCGGTATATTCACTGCCGAGGATGCCTACGAGAAAATCAAAGCGGGCGCAAGCGCCGTGCAGATTTATACCGGCTTTATTTATGAAGGTCCGGCAGCCGTTAAGCGAATCAACGAGGGTTTGATCCGCTTGATGGATCGGGACGGCTACCGTTCAATCTCCGAGGCCGTCGGGGCAGGATGCTGAAAAAGCCTCATAGGCTTCGTTGCGCTCGATCGCCTCGCTCCAACGTACTGGTTGCGTACGCCTCCGCTCGTCGATTCTTCGCGCGCCTCGCCTCTGAGATCTTTTTGAGCATCCTGCGAACGGAGTCTTCGGCACGAGGCGACCGGTGAAAAGACGCTCACGGCAGGCTCGTGCGGGTGCTGGAACAGCAAGTACGCCGTTTACTGCGTGACTTTTGCAATTGAACTCGAGACCCGAAACCCGAGACCCGAAACAGCGATAGCCGCGCCACCTTGCAAGCGCAGGAGCTATTGGATAACGTCCGCACATGCCACGCCGGTTCAGCATCGAAGTCGCCAAAGATTATTTCAATTTTGCCTCGGCGCATTTTTTGATTTTTGCCAACGGCAAACGGGAGCCGCTCCATGGGCATAACTACCAAGTGTCCGTTTCTATGGAAGGAGAACTGGACCGCGCCGGCGTCGTACTGGATTTCATTACCTTCAAACCATTGGTCAAACAGGTGTGCGATGCGCTGGACCACCGTACGCTAGTTCAGAGCGGGAGTTCTTTGCTCAAATTACGCCACAGGCCGGGCGAAATCGAAATCATCTACAAGCAACAGAGACTTCTTCTGCCGCGCAGTGATGTGCTCCTGCTTCCGCTGGCAAACACAAGCACGGAATTGCTCGCGGAATACATTGCCAAACAGATTCGACGCAAGGTCAAACAACAATTTCCCTCGGCGCGGATGGGCTACATGGAGGTTGCGGTTGAAGAGGCGCGCGGCCAGAGGGGAATTTACCGCGGTGAATTCTAGGGGCCAAGGGCCCCCGTAAGGCGTCAGGCGTAAGGCGTGAGGAGATTTCGGATCCCCGTCTCTCTAAGATTTCGCCCTTTACGCCTCACTCCTCACGCCTCACGCTTCATGAGACGCCATAGAGCATTGACTTTGTCGAGATCCGCGGCGCTCAGCGAGATGTCGGCGGCCGCGGCGTTTTCGCGCATTTGTTGATCGTTGCGCGCGCCTGGGATTGTGACGCTCACCGCCGGATGAGCCAGGCAGAACGCGATGGCCGCCTGGGCCAGCGATTTGACGGGGCCGGCGACAAGAAAACGTAGTTGCTCCACCTTCTCCAGCTCCTTCGGAAAGAGATCGCCGGCAAAGCCGCGGGCGCGCACGTCCTCGCCTTGAAATCTTTTCTGGTCGTCCGGCGTCAACTTGCCGGTCAACAAACTCCGGCGCAGCGGCGCGCGCGCGATAATTCCGACATTCGCCTCTTGCGCCAGCGGAAAGACTTTTCCGGCGGGCTCCTGCATCAGCAGATTGTACTCCACCTGAACGGTATCGGAGCGGCCATTTTTGACCGCCGCGATGCCTTCTTCAATGGTATTGATGGACACGCCATAGTAACGAATCTTGCCCGCTTTCTTGGCCCGCTCGAGGACCTCCCAGACTTCGCCGCGTTCGATGATGTCCACGGTGGGATTATGGAGCTGGTAGAGATCGATGACGTCGGTTTGTAGACGTTTGAGACTTTCTTCCAAGACGCCGGCGATATAGTCGGGCGAGAAATTCCTTTTGCCGCGATCGGGACCGACCATTACGTTTCCGCCCTTGGTGGCAAGAATCACCTTATCGCGGCGTCCCTTCAGAGCGTTGCCCAGCAGAGTCTCTGAGTAGCCGGCTCCGTAAGCGTCCGAGGTGTCGATAAAGTTGACGCCCAAATCCAGAGCGGCATTGATCGCGCTCAAAGACTCGCTATCCTTCATCGGCCCGAAGTGGCCCGCATGAACCATGGTTCCGAGTCCGACGACGCTCACCCGCAAACCGGTCCTGCCTAATGTTCTGTATTTCATGGGTCACCCCGTTGCGCATAACTTAAAATAATCGGCCGCGATGATGCAAGCAGGCGCCGAAAAGGAGTCGTTAGGCGTCAGGCGCTAGGCGTAAGGGGAGTTCGGATTTCGAATTCGAGTTTCGCATTTCCGAATTCGTACATCCGTTTAAATTTCGCGCCTAACCCCTTACCTTTCACGCCTCACGCTACAGATTGACAAGTTCTTCCTGATTCCATATAAACATTTCTCTACCGTGATCTGAGCGGGCGTAATTCAGCGGTAGA
>DASTOD010000382.1:0-20750 GCA_035762645.1 Binatia bacterium
TACCCTTCGGGGCGGTTCACCCTGGCCTTTGTCGGCTACGGGTCAGAGTCCGAGACGAGCGTTGTTGAATTGACGTACAATTGGGACACTCACAACTATGAGCTGGGAAACGCCTTCGGCCATCTAGCCGTAGGGTGGAGGATATCTACAAGGTCTGTGATGAGTTGCGCGCCAAGGGCGCAAAGATTGTGCGCGAGCCGGGTCCCATGAAGCACGGCAGCTCTCAGATCGCGTTCATTGAAGATCCGAACGGCTACAAAATCGAACTCATCGAGACGAGAGGAAGGCCGTAATCCGGCTAACACACGTCTCGGGTTTCGGCCTTTTCGGCTCGCCATCGATTTGCAACGTTACAGCATTTCCTCTACCATAATTTTGTTTTCACGCCGCTGATCATTCCGTAGCAGTTCAGGAGGAGCGAAGAGCATGGCCACGATGATTACCAACGAGTGTATTAATTGTGGGGCTTGTGAGCCGGAGTGCCCGAACAACGCCATTTCGCAAGGCGAAACCATTTTTGTCATCGATCCAAAACTATGCACCGAGTGCGTCGGTTTTCATGATTATGAGGCCTGTGCCGCTGTCTGCCCCGTAGACTGTTGTGTTACGGATCCGAACAACATCGAATCCGAAGAAGCTCTAATCGCGCGCGCTCAAGCGCTCCATCCGGAAACCCCATTTCCGGATAATTTTGAGTCCCGGTTTCGTAAGGGCGAGGGAAAGAGCGCCGCTCCGGCGAAACCGCCATCGAGCGCCAAAGTCGACGGTCAACCGGCTCCCGCCGCCGCAGCGGCCAACGAGCGAGCGGTCCCGGCGCAAAACGGTCCCGAACCTACCGAGCCGGCGGTCAGTTTCGTGACCTTGCCTGACAGCAATTCATGGAGTATCCCCGTTCGCTGCTTCAAGTGCAGCCAGATCCATGTCGAGCCCGTCCGCAGCTTCATGATCGGCAATGTCATTTTCTGCCCGCACTGCAACAAATCGATGGTCGTCCGCGACAACTTGAACTATCACATTCGCACCCTATTGAAGGACTCCTACGACAAATGGCAGAAAGACCAACAAGAGTTCATACGGCGAAGAGAACAGGAGCTCCGCGACTTCAAGGAGCGGCGACAGAAGGAGGCGGACGCCTTCCAAGCCTACCAGGAGCGGGAGCTGGCGAAAATCCGCCACCATTTCGACGCGCTCGGTGAGACTTACGACGCTCCCGGCAAGCCGTTCAAAAAAGGCTCCCGGTTCGGCTGGGGATAACGCTCACCCGAGCTGTTGAAAAGGAGTTTCGAGTTTCGGGTTTGGAGTCTCGAGTTCCTCCCCAACGAAACCCGAGACCCGAAACCGAGAACACTTTGCCATCGAGCCCGAAAGGCTTACATTCGAGCCCGTTGCTCACTTTGGCTAATCCGGGGTAGTGCTAGTCTGGTCCGCCAGAAACCGGAAACGAAAAACCAGAGACCCCATGCTAAACTCCTGGCTCCATGTCATAGCCCTGATCGCTTACCTCGGAGCCATTGCCGGGCTGGGGCTGATTCTCCTGCCTTCCGTCGCCGCCATGGATGACCATGAAGATAAACTCGATTTGCTGGCTCGCGGGCTAAAGCTGTACAACCCCATGCAAGTTGGGGCGCTGGGAATCCTTTTGTTCACCGGCGCCTTTCAACTGACGGACCTCAAGGCCGCCTATCGGGAGATGTTTGTCCAACAACTCGGTTACCCCCTAGGACTCAAATTGCTGTCGGCTTTTTTTCTCGTGCTCTTTAGCGTGTACCAGTCGATGGGAATAGGACATCGACTCGTCAGGCGCCACGAGGGCGGCAACGGCATCACCCGGAACGAGTTCGAATCTTTCGTGCGCAGACTCAAAACTTCGAATTGGTGTATCCTGCTGCTTACGCTCGTCACATTGTGGCTCGGTTTGCGCCTGCGGAGCTAACTGCCCGGCTGAGAAGGCAGAGGCCCATGGCTACCGCTGAGGCACGAGCCCTCCTCTGTGGTTGCCAAAAAAACGCCCTACTTCGCTGGACATCGCCAGGAAGTAGGGCGTGAAGGTTGCCGCTCAGGTGAGGGGTCGACGACCCCGGCCTCTAACTATCGGCGGCTTACTCGGTCGGCCGACCCGCCTGGATTTTCGGCCTTACTGCCGGTCGGTGCGGACGCCTGCGTGCCGGAACTGATTGCTTCTTTATAAACCAGGATTTCCACTCTTCGGTTCTTGGCCCGCGCTTGAGCGTTGTTATTGTCCACGAGAGGAGCGGATTTGCCGTAGGATACCGTCATTACCTGAAGCGGGCTCACGTTTTTCTCGGTGATTAGATAGCGCGTCACGGCCTCGGCCCTTCTTTGACCCAGGGCGAAGTTATAATCGTCCGGGCCAACGTTGTCCGTGTGCCCTGCGATCAGAAACACCGTACCCTCCGCGCCGCCTGATTCGCCTTTCAAGTCGCTTATAAAACCATCGATTTCTTTCCTCGCCTGTTCAGGAAGCTTCGAAGAATTGAAAGGGAAATTGGCGCCCTCCTTCATATCGATGACAAAGCGCCTCTCCAACCTCAGGTTCGCCAGGCTCTTTAACGCTTGTTCGGTCTTAGCGTCGACTTGACCCAGGCGACCTTCAACTTGGCCGACCCTTCCTTCGATCTGCCCGATCTTTCCTTCGGCGCCACTCATCCGGCCGCCAAGGCTCCCGATCTGATTCTCCGACTCGGTGAGACGCGTCTCGCTCTGCGTCACGCGTCCCGTCACAGGCTCCATCTGTTCTCGCACCCAATCTCGGGTCGCGACGCAGCCCTGCGCGACTAGCAGAGATCCTGCGACCATGACCGAACTCAAAACCCCAGACATTGCCCGGCTACTGTCCTTCATGAGAGTTTTCCTCCTATTCAACCCTTTCTGTTTTAGTTTTAGCACGAGGTGCTATTTCACACCGGCTATTACGGTACACAAAACTTATGCCAGAGAAGTCAAAAAAGGTAAGTTCTTAAAAACACGGCGAGTATTGTCGGTTCTCGTGAAACTTAGCTTGAGCAATGCAGGAAAAAACTGACAGCACTGAAGGAATTGGGACGGCTAACTGGAAAACGCGGGCTTACCCTTTTTGAAGTCTTCGACCTTAAGGTCATGCTTTTTCAAAAGATCGTAAAAGTCCGCCCGATATTTTCCCGCGAGCTTCGCGGCTTGACTGACGTTGCCTTCGGTCATGGACAGGACTTGGACGAGATAGTCCCTTTCGAAGGCATCCCGGGCATCCTTAAGCGGTCTTAGGCGATCCTCGGTAGCGCTTTGTTTCTCACGAAAAACGGGTTTTCCACCGTTGCTCGAAGGTATTCTCGCCTGCAGCACGTACTCCTCGGTGATAAAGTCCTTCTGGGTCATGGCGACCGCGTATTCGACCGTATTTTCCAACTCGCGCACGTTTCCCGGCCAATCGTACAACATCAACTTTCTTAACGCCTCGGGCGTGATTCCATTCACATCTTTTTTCATCTGCCGACTGTATTTTTTTAGAAAATGCTCAGCCAGGGGCACGATGTCCTCTTTCCTTTCTCTTAAAGGCGGCAAGTAGATCGGAATGACGTGAATCCTGTAGAAGAGATCGTCGCGAAACAAACTGTTCTTAACCTGTTCTTCGAGATCCTTATTGGTCGCAACGATAATTCTCACGTCGATTTCGATCGGGATCTCGCTGCCGACGGGATAAAACTGCCGCTCCTGAAGCACCCGCAAGAGCTTGGATTGAGTAGCGAGCGGCATGTCGCCGATTTCGTCCAAAAACAAAGTGCCGCCGTGCGCCTGAGTAAACAGCCCCCGCGTGCTTTTTACGGCGCCGGTGAAAGCTCCTCGTTCATGACCAAACAACTCGCTTTCAAGCAGCGTTTCGGGGAAAGCTGCGCAGTTCAGGGCTACGAACGGCTTGTCCTTTCGATGGCTGGCGAGATGGATGGCCTTGGCGATCAGCTCCTTGCCCGTACCGCTCTCGCCGTGGATATAAACCGTCGAGTCGAGCTTGGCGATTCGTGTAACCACATCGAGGACGGAGCGCAATTTTGGGCTGCGCGCAATAATGTTGCCAAAATTGTATTTTTCCTCCAACAACTCTTCAAGCCGTTTGACTTCCGAGTAGAGCCTTCGATGCTCCAGCGCCTTTTCGATTTGCAACAGCAGATTCTGTGCTTCAAAAGGCTTCGTCAGATAAGTATAGGCTCCCTTTCGCATCGCCTGTACCGCGCTTTCGATCGTTCCATGAGCGGTAAGAATGATCGCTGGAAGGTCCGGCATGACGGCCCGGATCTCTTCCATCAAAGAGATACCGTCTCCATCCCCGAGCATCAGATCGAGCACGCACAGATCGAAAGGCTTGGTTTTGACGGCCTCGATTGCAGCCGTGCCTTCCAAAACGGCCGTGATGTCATAACCTGCGGATTCGAGCCGCATCTTCACCAACTCGAGCAGATTCGAATCATCATCGACGACAAGAATATTGCCTGAGGCCATGGCCAGCTTCACCTCGTCCTGTCCCGTTTTTTTTCCTCGATTTCAATGTCGACTTGCCTGAGCTTTTCAACATCATCGAGGACTCCCACCCATATCTTGGCCTGCTCCGTCCAGGCGCTGTCGGGATAGTTTTTTATCACTCGGCTAAAAAATCCAATGGCGCGCTTGTTGTCTTTTTTTGGATTCCTCGGATGGGCATAGACAAGCCCCATATGGAAAACTGCCGCATCCGCGGGCGACTGGTCTTTGATCAAGGTTAACACTTTTTGGCTCTCGCGAAGAGATTCCTCATAGTCTCCTCTGGCAAGAAGATTCTGTGCCAATTGTAGATGCTGATTTGCTTCCCGCCGGGCGCGTTCTTCCTTCGATTCTATGACCCTTTCCGGTTTGGGTAGCGGCTCGACAATAACTTCGGGTTCCGGCACCGGCGCCGGTTCCGGGGGGACCTCGTGTTTAGCCAGCTCGCTGGAGACACTGCAGCCCCAGAAAGTCAGCAGGGCAAGGTAAAAGTAAACGTGCTGCCTTGCTCTGGATGGTTTTCTGCCCATATCTGACCGCCATGTGAAACAATTATGTGCTTGGCTATCGCCAATCCAAGACCGGTCCCGTTGGCCGAAAAGCTTCCCCTGGGATTTGCTTGATGAAACTTCTCGAAAATCGTGCTGACCTCCCCGCTGGCAATTCCCGGCCCGGTATCGCGCACCGAGACGGCGACATGGCCGTTGGCTGCCCTTGCGCTGACCTCAACCCGGCCGGCCTTGGGAGTGAATTTCACCGCGTTACCAATTAAATTACGCAGTACCTGAAGGATCCTTTCGCGGTCGACATTCACGCTTGGAAGCTCCGCCGGAACTTCGGCGTTCAGCCTGAGATCCTTGGCCTCGATGAGCGGCGTGATTTCAAGCATCGCCTTATGAATCAGCGGTCCCAGATGAGTCTTGTCAAAATTGTAACTCATCATCCCCGCCTCCATTTTCGAAAGATCAAGCAGGGAGTTCACCAGGTTTATCAGGCGATTGCTCTCTTCCGCAATGATCTGGAGCAACCGTTGTTGCTTCGCCGTGATGGTCCCGCCGACTCCATCCAGTAAAAGCCCGGTCCCTTCTTTGATCGACGTCAAAGGAGTGCGCAGCTCATGAGACATCGACGAGAAAAAATCCGCTTTCATCCTGTCGAGTTCGTTCAGCTTCTGGCACATAAGATTGAAGGACGCGGCCAGTTCGCCGATTTCCCGCGGCGAGGTGAGCTGCAGGTTGCCTTCGAACCGACCCTGCGCAATTTCTCGGGTCTTGTTTTTGAGAACGGCGATCGGCCGTGTGATGCTACGGGTAATGACCAACGAAAGCACGAGGATAAACGCCAGTGAAGTCAGGGTAATGACCACCGCCGCATGCCCGGCTTTTTCTCCGGCCTCGGCGAGCCTTCGTACTTTACGGTAGGTTTCTTGCTGCTTTTCCCATTTCAAGTTGTCCAGTGACGCCAGAATGGCTTCGGTCACCTTGTCTTTCTCTTCTTTGTACCAGGTCTGGGCATAGCTTTCCCGCGCGGCCAGGTGCGCCCTTTCCTTGTTAAACAGCTCCTGGTAGCGTCGATAATCCTGCTTGACTTTGTTCAAAATCGTTGCCGTCGTCGCGTCTGCGATCGCCGCGGCGGCCTCCAGGTCACGTTCGAAGTCGGCTCTAAACTTGAGAAACTCGGCATAGAGCGCCTGTTCTCTCGCGATGACGAACTTGCGTTCGTAGCGGATTTGCGACAACAGACTGTCGGTCAGCTTTTTCTCGTAATCGAGAACCGCGTTATCGGCTTCGAGTATCGATCTGCTAATATCATTGAAAGTTTGCAGTTCACGAATGGTATAGAAGCTCACTGCCGCCACCAGGGCGAACACCGCGAGGTATCCCAAAACCAGCCGTGAGAAAAGACTTAGGCGCACTGAGACTATCCTCTAGTTTTCGAGGAGCGATCTCCTCAACCGGCTCCTGGACCCGAGGCGAATAGCGCTTGGCAAATTCTTCGTTTCGCTTCGTCGCCCCGCCACGCCACCGACGACCCACGCGGCATCCTCTGCAAGCCAAGCTAAACAAACGAACCCGAAAAAAAACCACAATACGACCAAAATGGGGTGGAACAATTCCACGGGATTTGTCGGGTGGAGTTAAAGGAGCCTCAGCGCGTATTCGAGAATTTCGCTGAGCTTGCGGATTTGAGTGGCCCGGATGGATCTTTCTTCGCGCGGCGATGAAAGATAGTCATCGAGACTCTTCTTCAGGTTCCACTCCAGCAACTGTACACATTGCTCCATGCTCACCTTCTCGGAACGGCGCCGGCGAGCCTGATGCAGTTCTTGAAGTTGAATGAGCTGCCCCATACCGCTGGCTAGAATAAAAACGAGCGCGACAAATTGTCAAGCCCCAGAAAAAATTCGCGGCTCTTGCTGCGTCACACAATGAACGGCGCCCAAGCCGGCGACCAGCGCCGTCGACGATAGTCCGATGACCTTGCGGTCAACGAAGAGATCCTGGAGAATTCCCAGCGCTTGTTCGTCGTGCAGATCCTCGAACGTCGGTACCAGGACCATTTCGTTGCCGATATAGAAATTCGCATAACTGGCCGGCAGCCGGGCGTCTTGATGGTAGACCGGATGCGGGCAGGGCAATGGCACGACCGTGAAGGCGGCGCCGTTTTGATCCCTGGCCGCCTTGAGTCGATCCTGGTTTTCCTGCAGCGGCCGATAATTAGGATCCTTCGAGTTCGCTTCCACCACCGAGACTATCGTGTTTGCATTCACAAAGCGAGCGATGTCGTCGATGTGACCGTCGGTATCGTCGCCGACGATCCCTTCTCCCAGCCAGATCACCCGCGTCACTCCGAGGGCGGCCTGAAGAAACCGCTCAATCTCCGACCGGCTCAAATGGGAATTGCGATTTTTGTGCAATAGACATTGCTCGGTGGTCAGACAGGTGCCGAGGCCATTCACATCGATCGAGCCCCCCTCGAGCACGATCGGATGGTCAAATACAGGAACTCTCAAAAGCGAAGCAATTTCCTTTGCGATTCGATCATCGCTTTCATACGAGGGGTATTTTCCGCCCCAGCCATTGAAAATCCAGTCGTTGAGCGCTAGCGGCTCATCCGGCCCGGGCCTTGTAATAAACGTCGGGCCGTAATCCCTCATCCAGACATCCACCGTCGGAATGATGACCACCGATACCTGCTCCATGGCGGCGCCGCCGCGTTCCAGACGGCTACTGACATGCTGCCGGGTCGATTCATCGTTTACGAGCAGATAGACGCGCTCGCCCAGTGACAAGGTTTGGACCATTTTCACCCAAGTCTCCTGAACCTCGTTGAGTTGGGTCGGCCAAGTCTCCCGGTTGTGCGGCCAGGCCAGCCAAGTGGCCCGGTGGGGTTGCCATTCGGCAGGCATGGCATAACCGAGCGAAGCGGGAGTCGGCCTTGTTGCGACGAGCGCCATGGGGTCAGAACAGAAGGACGAAGGAATCAGCTACCGAGACTTTTCCCCTACGAACCGAGACTGCAACGATCCATAGGCGTCGATGCGGCGGTCCCGGAGAAAGGGCCAGTGCTGCCGCGTCTCTTCGATTTTAGCGAGATCACAGCGGGCGATCAGCACTTCCTCTCGGTCCGAAGCTCCCTGCGCCACCAGTTCGCCGAACGGCCCCGCGACAAACGAACCGCCCCAAAACTTGAGTTTTCCTTCCCGTCCCACCCGGTTGACGGCGGCGACATAGACGCTGTTGGCCACCGCATGAGCTCGTTGAATCAACTCCCATGCCGTGCGCTGATTTTGCGCCACCGCGCGCGGCTCGTGAGGAATCCAGCCGATGGCCGTGGGATAAAAGAGGATTTGCGCTCCAGCGAGCGAAGCCAGTCGAGCGGCCTCCGGAAACCACTGGTCCCAACACACCAGCGCCCCGACATTGGCGTAGCGCGTCTGAAAACTGGGGAAACCCAGGTCGCCGGGCGTAAAATAAAACTTCTCATAATAAAAGGGATCATCGGGGATATGCATCTTGCGATATTTTCCGGCGATGCTGCCGTCGGCGTCAATCACCACCGCGGTGTTGTGGTAAATGCCCGCCGAACGTTTTTCAAAAAGCGACGCGATAATGACGACACGCTTTTCCTTCGCAAGAGATCCTAGAGCCTCCGTGCTGGGGCCGGGAATGGGTTCGGCTAGCTTGAAATTCCGCGTATCTTCGGACTGGCAAAAGTACTTCGACCTGAACAACTCTTGAACACAAACGATCTGCGCCCCTTTGCCGGACGCTGCGCGGATTTGCGCCAAAGCCTTGGCCAGGTTCGCCTCAGGATCATCGCCGGCGCTCATCTGAACGAGCCCCAGGGTGACGTGGTTTGTGTTTTTCGCTTTAGCCACCGCTCGACCGTTTCGGCGGAAAGAAGGAGAGTTTCAGGTTTGGTAAAAGTCGGTTTTTTGTCTATCAGATTTCGGCCGGAGGGTCCACCCTCGTTGGACAAAATTGCACTTTCCCTCTTGGCGTCCCCTTCGACTCTGCTCAGGGCATGCTTTGCGCCTTATGCGCGAAATAGTCCCGGTCGTTCTGCGCGCGCTAAAAGGCAAGTTTAGATTCGAGACCCAATCCTTTTGTGGCTCTGCCACCGGCGGGGCAAGTTCATCGCGGTCTATGCGCGGGCGCGACAGAATTCTACAATCCGGTCGCAATTGTTTTTAGTCGTTTGCTCGGGAGGTAAAATGTTCCAAAATTCCGCCTGCGGCAAGCATTCACGGAGGTAGTGGGCCGCGGAGGTCGCGTGCGACGGGTCGTCGCCCGGAATGATCAGCGCCGGCGCTTTGATGCCCATGATTTCTTCCGGCTCCGGTCCGGTCGCGGTATCGCGGTCGAAGAGCCTTCGCCGGCTGGTGGCAATAATGCCGAGATAGCGGTCCAGATCCTGTGCCGTGAACTGCTCGGCAAATCGACGGTCTTTGTTGATGACGGATGCCCAAGGACCGGCCTCCGGATCCGCCCAGAAACCTTTCCCGGCATGGGCTCGCTCAAGTACGCCTTTCAGTCCCTGTTCCTTGGCGAATTGATAGTGCCGCTGAAACCGCTCCAGCCCCGAAACCTTCCAACGGAAACCTCCGACCGGCCAGTGAAGAATCAGAGCGCGCGCCGCCTCCGGATAGTCGACCGCGAATGCCAGCGCCACCGAGCAGCCCATACAGCCCCCCATGACATGCGCCGAATCCACTTTAAGATAATCCAACAGCCCTTTGGCTTCTCTCGTGTACGCCGACCAGCTCAATCGTTCGACCCGTCCGCCCGATTGGCCGGACTCGCGCCGGTCGTAAACGATCAAGGTATGTTCGACCGACAACCGATCGAGAGCATTGATCTCTTTCCAGGCGCTGGCGACCAGCCATTTGTCCATGGTGGCGTCAAAACCGCCAGGGGCAAACATTAGCAACGGCGAGCCGGATCCGCGCGTTTCATAGTTGACTTCTATTCCATCGATTTCGGTGACGGGCATGGAGATCTCCTCTCTATTTTTGTCGCCGCGCGGTCAAAACCTGCTGGACTTCGACCCACGTGGCACGTAAGATCTACCATGCTGTCGATCGAGAGGAAAGTATCCAATGAGCCATAAAACCGCAGGGGAAAAATTCCGTGAGCTATTGGATGTTATGGCGCAGCTCCGCGGAGAACAGGGCTGTCCGTGGGACAAGGAGCAATCCCATGCATCGCTCCGCCCATCGCTCAGGGAGGAAAGCTACGAGCTCCTGGACGCCCTCGACTCGGGCGACGCCACGAAAATCCGCGAGGAGCTGGGCGACCTGTTGCACCAGATCGTCTTTCATTGCCAGATCGCGGCGGAGCACGGCACATTCACTGCCGCAGATGTGGTCGGCGAACTCAAACAAAAGATGGTGCGGCGCCACCCCCATGTCTTTTCCGTCGAAGCGCTATCGGACTCGGAGACCGTTCTCAAGCAGTGGGCAAAAATCAAATCCCAAGAACGCGGCAAGGACTCGCTGCAATCGGTTCTGGGGAATCTTCCCGCGTCCATGCCCGCCCTGGCTCGGGCCCAAAGTGTCACTGAACGGGCATCGCATGCCGGTTTCGATTGGCCGGCCGTCGAGCCCGTGTGGCAAAAAATAGCAGAGGAGCTCTCCGAGCTGAAAGTGGCGTGCTCCTCCGGCGACCGTGAGCGCACGGGCGAAGAGCTCGGCGATCTGTTTTTTTCTCTGGTAAATCTGTCGCGTTTTCTCGGCCTTCAGGCGGAAGACGCGCTGGCTCAGACCACCGAGCGCTTCATCCAACGATTCCGTTATATCGAAGCCCGGTTGCGCGAACGAGGCAAATCTCCCCAGCTCGCCTCGCTGCAGGAGATGGATCGTCTTTGGGACGAGGCCAAGGCTCTCGAACGCCGGGAAAAGGATCGTGCATGACCGGTCCGCGGCTCGTTTTCCTGGATGCAGCCACCTATGGGGATGTTTCGCTGCAAGGATTTACCAGCCGGTGGGACTGCACGGTGCATCCGGTCACGGCGGCGGCGGACGTTGCTCGACGGCTGCAGGACCAATCGGTCGTGGTGACGAATAAAGTCAAGTTGGACGGCGCGCTGTTGAATTCCGTCAACGCTCGGGATCTCAAGCTGATCGCGGTCGCGGCCACCGGCACGGATATCATCGACAAGGAGGCGGCCAGAAAGCTGGGCATCAAAGTATGCAACGTTCCGGGTTATGCGACTCAGTCCGTGGCCCAGTTCACGTTCGCGCTCATTCTGGAGCTGGCGACTCGGGCCACAAGTTATATCGACGCCGTTAAAGCCGGCCAATGGCAGAAAAGTCCGGTATTTTCGCTGCTCGACTACCCCAGTTTCGAGCTTAGGGGAAAAAAACTGGGAATCATCGGCTACGGCAACATCGGTCGGGCCGTGGCGGAGATGGCGCGAGGATTTGGGTTGGAGCCGTTGATCGCGGCTCGACCAGCTGCCGCAGACCCGATACCGCCGGGGCGAATTTCTTTGGCGGGCGTGCTGAGGGAAGCGGACATTCTAACGCTCCACTGTCCGCTCACGCCGGCAACTCAAAACCTCATCAACGAGCGGACTCTCTCCTGGATGAAACCCGGCTCCTTTCTCATCAACACCGCTCGCGGCGCACTGATTGATGAAGCCGCGCTGATTCGAGCCTTGCGAGAGAAACGGTTGGCCGGCGCGGCTCTGGACGTAATCTCCCAAGAACCGCCGCCAGCCGATCATCCGGTAGTTGAGGCAGCGAGGACTTTGGACAATCTCTTGCTCACGCCGCATACGGCGTGGGGCGCGCGGGAGGCGCGTGAACGATTGCTCAGAGAAGTGGCAGAAAATATCAGTGGCTTCTTCGCCGGCAACCCCAGAAATATTGTCGTCTGAAATGACCGGGAGACCCGTTGATCTAAAAGGGAACGTCGTCGTCAAATGGCGGTTGGCCGCTCACCCCGCTCTCATCGACCGCTCCGCCATCCACCTCGGGGGCCACGCGTGTTCCGCCCCCGCCACCTAAAAACCTGATTCTTTGAGCCACGATCTCGGTGATGTATCGCTTGACGCCGGTCTTATCGTCGTAGCTGCGACTCCGGATACTGCCTTCGATAAAAACCTGCCGGCCTTTCGCCAGGTATTGACCGCAGGTTTCTCCCTGCTTCCCCCATACGATAATGTTGTGCCACTCGGTTCGTTCCTGGCGATTACCTTCTGCATCGGTCCACACCTCAGAGGTCGCAACCGGAAACCGCGCCACGGCGCGGCCGGTGGTTGTGAAGCGTAGCTCGGGATCTTTTCCCAAATTGCCAATGAGGATCACTTTGTTAACCGACATTGAAGCCTCCAGCCGGCTGAAGCTCTGAACTCCAGCGAAAAGTGCACCCAACTTAGCGCCGCCCACTATCATAGTCAATAACAAAAGCGCGCCGTCGAGAGCGGCGCGGCTGCGTTGCTTTTTGGGCTACCGTGAACTAAGATAGCGTAACTTTTTCAGTAATTTGTTCCGCCGAAATTACCTATACCTTGATGCTGTATGCCCTCAAGCTGGTTGTGGTCGGTCTGATCACCATTCCGGCTGCGTTGCTGACGATATTCGTCGGGCTCTTTGATCCTCATGGCAAGCATGTTTACGCCATTACAAGGTTCTGGACCTGGACTATTGTCAGCCTGGGCGGCGTCGCCCTTAAAGTCGAAGGCCTAAGCCGGCTGGATCCGAACCGGCAATACGTTTTCATCGTTAATCATGCGAGCAATATCGATATCCCGGTATTGGTGCAGAGCCTTTCCGCCTATCAGCTCCGTTGGCTCGCCAAGAAGGAGCTGCTGCGCGTTCCCTTTTTTGGCTGGGCCATGTGGGCAGCGAAGCACATCACCGTGGATCGCGGTGATCATCTAACCGCGCTGAATAGTCTTCAAAGAGCAAAAGAGAGCATCAGAGCCGGGATCTCTATTGTCGTGTTCCCGGAAGGAACGCGCAGCAGCGGCGCAATGCTTCTGCCCTTCAAAAAGGGCGGCTTCTTGCTAGCCGTTCAGGCAGCCACCCCGATCGTTCCGGTGACTATCAACGGAAGCGGTACACTGCTGCCGGCGGGCGCCTGGCGGCTAAGACGCGGGACGATCGAGGTCGTTATCGGTGATCCGGTAACGGTGGAGGGGTACCGTCCCGGCAATCTGCGGGCTCTTTCAGAGAGCGTCCGATCGGCGATCGAAAAGAACCTGCGGCCTCTTTCAATGGACATGCAACAGCTATCCCGGCTCGGCCTGGAACCAACCTCCGACAACGCCTCTCTGAAGGAAGGAAGCATTTAGAAAGAAAATATGGAACGGTTAAGAATTATTCCCCTCGGCGGGTTGGGGGAATTCGGCCTCAACATGATGCTTGTGGAATACGGCGATTCCGCCATTGCCATAGATTGCGGCCTTATGTTTCCCGGTGCGGATCTCCTGGGGATCGATCTCGTTATCCCGGACATCGGCTATTTGCTCGAGAAGAGAAACAAGCTCAAAGCCATTGTGCTCACGCACGCCCACGAAGACCACGTCGGCGCCCTGCCCTATATCCGCAGGCATCTCGACGTGCCGGTTTTCGGAACGCGTCTTACTCTCGGGTTGTTGAAAAACCGACTCCAAGAGCACGATCTCGATGACACCACCGATATCCGGGAAGTCACTGCGGGCAAGCCGTGGGAGATTGCGCCTTTTCGCCTGGAGGGGATTCGTGTCACCCATAGTCTCATGGACTGCCTGGCACTGGCGATTGAAACCCCGATCGGCACGGTTATCCATACCGGCGACTTTAAGATTGACAACACACCCGTGGAAGGCGAGATGTTCGATTTTCAACGATTCGCCGCATACGGTGAAAAAGGGGTGCTGCTACTGCTCTCGGATTCAACGAATATTGAGCGCTCCGGTTACACGCCCTCGGAAAGAGAGGTGGGCAAAAATCTGAACGAGATTTTTCAGGAGAGCTCCGGGAAAGTGCTGGTTTCCACTTTTTCATCGAGCATCCCCCGAATCCAACAGGTGATCGACATTTCCGAGCGCTGCGGGCGGCGCGTCGTCTTGAGCGGGCGGAGTATGATCAGAAACAGCCAGGTCGCCTCAGAGCTTGGCTATCTGCGCCTGCCGCCGGGATTCATGACCGAAAATGAGCGGTGGCACGATCTCGCCTCCGACCGCTTGACGTTCCTCACCACCGGAAGCCAGGGCGAGCCCTTATCCGTGCTTCATCGAGTCGCCTTGGATGATCACAAATCCATCAAAATCCAGCCCGGCGACACAGTCATCCTGTCGTCGAAATTCATCCCGGGAAACGAAAGAACCATCTCCAACGTGATCAATCACCTGTACCGGCGCGGCGCCGAAGTGCACTATGAGAAGGTCTCGGAAATCCACGTATCCGGCCATGCCAGTCAAGAGGAGCTAAAAACCATGCTCCAGTTGACGCGGCCACGCTACTTTGTCCCCATCCATGGCGAGTACCGCCATCTGGTCAGACACCGCCGGCTCGCCCAGGAAGTCGGCGTGCCGGAAGAAAATTGCTTTATCTTGGAAGATGGGGACGTGCTGGAACTAAACGCCACCGGGGCCAAGAAGGTTACGCCCGTACAGGTGGGGAGAGTTTTTGTCGATGGCCGTGGAGTCGGCGACGTCGGCGATGTGGTGATTCGAGACCGCCGCCATTTATCGGAAGACGGCATGATTCTCGCCGTCATGGCGATCCACCAACAGTCCGGCGAACTCGTTGCCGGACCGGACCTGATTTCACGCGGTTTCATGCGCGATGAAGAAGGAGAGGAAATTCTGGAGCAGGCAAGAAAAATGGTCCTGGAAACTTTGAGCGGGATGAACCGCGAAACCCGCACCGACCCCGCCGAGCTTCAAGAGGAGGTTCGCAAAGCGCTGCGCCGGTATTTTAAGAAACGATTCGAGCGACACCCCGTGGTGATACCCTATATCATCGAGACGTGATGATTGACCTGTGATGCGGAGATGACATGGAAAGAAATCGACTGAATCGTGAATTTTTGGGCGTGCTGGTCAGCGTCACTGCCCTACTGATCATCATCAGCCTTTTGTCATACGCCGCCAGAGATCCGTCCTTTAACAGCTCGGCCCGAGCCGTCGAAATCCAGAATCGGATTGGCATCGTGGGGTCTTATGTGGCGGACATACTGCTTCAGAGTCTCGGACTCGCCGCCTATTTGTTGCCCCTGTTCCTCTGCGTCTTTGCCGTTCAAATGTTTCGCTCCACTTACCAGGGGCTGCCGACCGCGAGGCTTATCGGTTGCGCGCTGTTTATGATCAGCGCCTCGGTGGTTCTCGACCTTGCCATCGACGCGGAGATCGCCCGCGAGGCCGGAGGAATTGTTGGAGGCTTCTTGAAAGAAGCCGTGCTGGTGCCCTTGTTCGGATCGATCAGCGCGACGCTCATCGCTTTCGCCATGCTGCTCAGTTCCGTGATGCTCCTCACCCAAAACTCGCTATTCGACATTGTCACTCGTGCAAAGAAGCGCTTCACACAATTATGGAAAACGGCCGCTCCCGCTGTGAGGGGACTGCTGAAGGACTTGAACGAGAAAAAAGATAAACGCAGGCGGGAAAACACGAAAAAAGAGCGGCCGGACTACGTCCCGCCGCCGATTGTGGTGAAGGAACAAATACCGGAGGAGCCGAGCAAGAAGGTGGCTAAAAAAACGCTTCCGCTCCAGGAGCAGTTCAAGTTGCCGGAACTGAGCGACGGCTATGCGCTGCCTCCGCCCGAACTCCTGGACCCTGCGGAAGGGGAGCAATTTAAAATCGACAAAGAAACGCTCCAGGCGAATTCACTGATCCTGCAAAACAAACTGGCTGACTTCGGCGTCGCCGGGGAAGTTGTGGCCGTGCGCCCGGGGCCGGTAATCACGATGTACGAGTTCAAGCCGGCCCCAGGCGTCAAAGTCCGCCGCATTGTCACCTTGGCAGACGATCTGGCGATGGCGCTGAGAGCCGTAAGCGTGCGAATCCTCGCGCCCATTCCCGGAGAATCGGTCGTCGGTATTGAGATACCCAATCCGCGGCGCGAGACCGTTTTCTTAAGGGAGCTCATTCAGAGCGAAGTTTACCAGAAGGGAGATTCCAAAATCACGCTGGCCTTGGGCAAAGACATTGGCGGTTCGCCGTTTGCAGCCGACCTCGCCCGCATGCCCCACTTGTTGGTGGCCGGCGCCACCGGCACGGGCAAATCGGTCTCCATCAATGCCATGATTTTAAGCATTCTTTACAAATCGACACCGCAAGACGTCCAATTCATCATGGTCGATCCGAAGATGCTCGAGCTCACGGTTTATGAGGACATACCGCACTTGCTGGTTCCGGTAGTCACCGATCCAAAGAAAGCGGCCGCGGCTCTCTTCTGGGCCATGGATGAGATGGACCGTCGCTATCGCTTGATGAGGGATAAAGGGGCTCGCAACATCGATAACTACAACCGGACTCTGGAACGGGAAGCGAGCAACAAAAAACCCGTGATCGAACTGACGGAATCCCGCCCCATCGAAGAGGGAACGGAAATCGGAGGAAATCTCGACAAACAGGCACCCCTGGCTCACGAACGGCTGGCGCGGATCGTCATCATTATCGATGAGCTGGCGGACTTGATGATTTCGGTGGGCAGGGATATCGAGGAATACATTACACGGTTGGCGCAGAAAGCTCGGGCGGCCGGCATTCATCTCATTCTTGCCACCCAGCGTCCGTCGGTCGATGTAATTACCGGCCTGATCAAAGCCAACTTCCCGGCTCGCATTTCGTTTCAAGTTACCTCCCGCGTCGATTCCCGAACCATTCTCGATTCCATCGGGGCGGAAAAACTTCTGGGCAGCGGTGATCTTTTGTACCTGCCGCCGGGAACGGCACGACTGACCCGCATTCACGGCGCATTTGTCTCCGACCACGAAGTCCGCAGGGTCATGACATTTATCAAGGAGCAGGCCAAGCCGCGCTACCGACCTGAAGTCTTCGAAGCCAAAAGGGAAATCGAGGCCGCCGCAGGGGATGAGGAATACGACGAGATGTATGATCAGGCGGTCGCGATTGTCACGGAGACCCAGCAGGCCTCGATCTCTATGATTCAGCGCAGGTTACGGGTAGGATATAATCGTGCGGCTCGGATGATCGAACAGATGGAACGCGACGGCGTCGTGGGGCCCGCCGATGGCGCCAAGCCGCGGGAAGTGTATGCAAAAAGGATCGATGCTTAAGATGAGCTTAGCGAGCTGGATCACTCTGGTTTTGGCCATGACCTGGATTTCGGCTCCCGGGTATAGTCTTGGCGCAGAAAAAACCGCTGACTCGATCGTCGATAGCTTACAAAAGAACTATGATGCCACCGTCGATTTTACGGCGGATTTCCGCCAGGAAACGGAAGTGAAAGCTGTCAACCGCAGTCTCAAAGCCTGGGGAAAACTGTTCTTCAAGCGTCCGGGCAAGATGCTGTGGCGCTATGAAGAACCCAAAGGACAGTTCGTGATTGCGGACGGAAAGCACCTGTACTTTTTTCAGCCCGAACAAAACCAGATCATCAAAAGCCCTTTGAAAAACGCCTTTCGCTCGGACATACCCCTGTCCTTTTTGCTCGGCATCGGCAACCTGAAAAAGGATTTCAACGCCGCGCTCAAGGCGACCGAGGAGAACCAATACGTCTTGCGGCTTGAGCCGAAAGGCGATCCGGGAGGCTTCAGTGAAATCCTTCTAGGAGTTGGAAAAGACAGTTCCGACATCCTCTGGGCGAGCATCCGCGACGCGTCGAACAACCTGACGACGATCCGTTTCTCGGCGATGCGCAAAGGCGTGGGGATCAAGGACAGTCTCTTTCAGGTCCAAGTCCCTGACGGCGTCGATCTCGTGGAGTTGGGGCAATGATCCCGACCCAGCAAAAATTTAGCATTGTCAGTCTAGGCTGCGCCCGCAACCTCGTCGATTCCGAGGTCATGGCCGGTCTGTTAACCCAAAATCATTACGAACTGGTCTTGGAGCCTGGCGAAGCCGACGTTGTTCTCATCAACACCTGCGGCTTCATTGACGCTGCGAAAGCAGAATCCATCGACGCAATCGTTGAAATGGGTCGGCTTAAAGAACAAGGAAAATTACGAAAGCTCGTGGTCGCCGGTTGTCTTTCGCAGCGCTATCCGGAGGAACTTGCGCGCGAGCTGCCGGAAGTGGACCTCTTTATCGGCACCGGCGAGGTGCCCCGGATTGCCGAAATTTTGCGCGAACATGAGCACGACCGCGATCGGAGAGAGTATGTCGGCATTCCCCGATATCTGTACGATCACGCAACCCCGCGTTTACGCACAACCTCGTCGCACATGGCCTTTCTCAAGATCTCGGAAGGTTGTCATCATCAATGCGCATTCTGCATCATACCGACCTTGCGCGGCCCGCACCGCAGCCGGTCCATCGAGTCGGTGGTTGCAGAGGCTCGTCTGTTGGCCGCCGGCGGCGTCAAAGAGATCAACCTGATCGCGCAGGATTTGACGGCTTACGGCAGAGAGCGCAAGGACGGGACGACGCTCTACCATTTGCTGCGTGCGCTGGTTCAAGTCCCCGAAATCATCTGGATCAGGCTCCTTTACGCCTATCCCAATTATTTGGACGACGGCTTGCTTCGGCTCATTTCCGAAAACGAGAAAATCTGCAAATACATCGATATGCCGTTCCAGCATATCAGCCGAAGAATCCTGAGGTCGATGCGTCGTGGAAAGAGTGGAACTGCCGTCAGAGAAGCGATTCAACAACTGCGGCAAACCATCCCGGAACTGACGCTTCGCACTTCTCTCATCGTCGGCTTTCCGGGTGAAACCGAGCAGGAGTATCAGGAGCTTTTGGATTTCGTGGAAGAAACGCGGTTTGAGCGGCTCGGGGTTTTCAAATATTCGGACGAAGACGGAACGGCCGCGGCTCTGTTGAAGGACAAAATTCCTGGCGAGGAGATTGAAAGGCGCTGGCAGGAAGTGATGGATCTTCAGGCGACCATTTCACTGAAAAAGAACGAGGCCTTGATTGGCACCATTGAGCGCGTTATGATTGAAGGCGTCGATCCTGACTCGGGCAAGCTCGCGGGGCGAACGCAGGCCCACGCGCCCGAAGTGGACGGTGTCGTTTACCTCGAAGGCGCGAACAGAACGCAACTGCAGCCGGGTGACATGATCGACGTCAAAATCACGGGCGCGTTAGATTACGACTTGCTAAGTGAGAGATTAGATGCCCAAAACTGATCCTGACAAAGAAAAGAAATTACGTAAAGATTTTCTAAAGCAAGCCGCGGAGACCCTGTTGGAAACCAAGAAGCAGCTGCTGAAGGAAATGCAAGGCCGCGTCAAGGAAGAAACCGAAGGCGTTAAAGACGAAGGCCGCGATACGTACGATTTGGCCAGCGATGAAAGAGATCGAGAGATCAATTTCATTTTGAATGACCGCGAGCGCGAAAAGCTGCACGCGATCGATGAAGCGCTCCAGCGGATCAAGGACAAGACGTACGGGATTTGCGAGAGCTGCGAAGGTGAAATTCAACTCGGGCGCTTGAAAGTCCTCCCTTTCACTCGGTTGTGCGTCAAATGCCAGGAGGAAATCGAGAAAGAAAATAAGCGCCAGAAAACCCTGGAGGATGAGCGCGGTTACCGTAAGCTGGTCATTAATGATTTTGAAGAAGAGGGATTCTAGTCCCCAGCTAAATTCGCACCCACTGTCTTGTTGGCTGTTCTTCCCCGCAATTCCGGGCGGCACACTGTGTGAAAAATCAATGGAGCCCTTCGACTGAGCTCAGGGCGAACGGTCACATACTCAATCTTTCTGCGTCCCCAACCCGTTCGTGCTGAGGCTCTCGAAGCATGAACGGGGTTTTACCGCGGGCGGGTTGCCTTCCCGGTCAGTCACCGCCTTTGGCGGGAGTGAATTCAATACTGGTCACGTAGTTTTTTTCGCCTTTCTTAGTGTATTGTACGGTCGCCGTCGAACCCAGGCCAATATCCGACATCTTGGCATCGCTGGGTTTTAGTTCCGTCACCTTGGTTTTCTGATTATAGTCAAGTGTGACCAGCTTGCCTTCCTTCGTCACCACGATCATATAATTTTTCTCGGTGTCCAGAAGGCCAACGTCCCCGGCTACTTTTTCCGCCTTCGCTTTCTCGCCTTTCTCCGCTTTCTCGCCTTCGGCCTTCTTCTTTTCTTCCTGGGCGAAGATGGGAGACGCCACAGAAACCGCCAGTAAAACCGCTAATCCGCCGACCATCGTCGATTTGGTTCTCATTGATTCTATCCTCCTGGTTTTTTGAATGAAGACTTCTGGCAGGCTCCCGCCGTTTTTTAATCGCCGCCCTTGGCCGGCGTGTATTCGAGACTGCTTGCAACGTTTTTCTCGTTCTGTTTGCTATAAACCACGGTTGCCGATGAACCCAAGCCGATATCGGCAATCTTTGAAGGCGTTGGGGTGATTTGTGTAACCTTGGTCTTCTGATCAAAATCCAAGGTCACGAGCTTGCCTTCCTTGGTCACTAAAATCATATAGTTCTTTTCCAGATCCAAGAGTCCCACGTCGCCTTTTGTTTTCTCTACCTTGGCTTTGGCCGGAGCCTTCTCAGCAGTCGCCTTTTCAGCCGGTGGGGCTTTCTCAGTCTTAGCCGCGGGAGCCGGCGCGGCCGGCGCTGCTGGCTTGGGTGTCTCATCTTGAACCGAGCAAGACGAGAGCGCGAAAAGCATATAGACAA
>DASTOD010000383.1:0-2561 GCA_035762645.1 Binatia bacterium
ACCGCGATTCGTGAGGATGCGTCGATGAACATCGCCGCCATCGAGCAGATGGAAGTGCGCTTCCCTGACCTCGATATCATTTTCGTCGAGAGCGGCGGCGATAACCTGGCCGCCACGTTCAGCCCGGAGTTAGTCGATCTAACGCTCTACGTAATCGACGTCGCCGGCGGCGACAAAGTCCCGCGCAAGGGTGGACCGGGCATTACCAAGTCGGACTTGCTGGTGATCAACAAGATCGATCTCGCGCCTCATGTCGGCGCGAGTCTGGAAGTGATGGATCGCGACGCCAGAAAAATGCGCGGCGATAAACCGTTCGTGTTTACCAATCTGAAGCAGGGAACCGGGCTGGACGCAGTTGCCGACTTTATTGCCAGCCATCGCGTGGTGGCATAAGGCGGTGTTCATGCCATCCATGTCTCGCATTGCAACGTAGCTCAGTTACGGTCGGACCATCCGTGGTCCGGCGGTTAGCGGCACGAACACACACGTTACTGATCCGACCGGCAAGTAGTGCGTATTGCTGTTACTCCCTCTCCCTCCGGGAGAGACCCCACGACCGCCCATCCCGGTCGCGAATTATGCCCATGAACCGGTTATCGTTAGGGGGGGTGTTGCCGCGTGGTGCAGAGTTGCCGACCAGCCCTATGGCGCTTCAATTTAAACCCGCGGGAGAGACTGGCGCCGGCAGACAGCACGTGGATTATTTGGTGAGCGAAGTTTGCTTCCCGTTGGGCAGGTTTGTTTCCTCTGAAAGTCTAGCCGGGCACCATGCGGCAACGTCGCCAACCCAACTCTTAACAAGGGCAGAGGACAACATGAAAACACTGGCCGTACTCAATGCGGCAGCCGCCGCCATCGATGTGGGCAGCGAGCAATTGCATGTGTCGATCGCGGGCGATCGGCCGGTGGTGTTCGGCACCATGACGGCCGATCTCGCCCGAGTGCGTGATTATCTGGTGGGAGCGGGCGTAAAAACCGTGGCCATGGAGGCCACGGGTGTCTATTGGCTGTGCTTGTATGAAGTACTGGAAGGCGCGGGGCTTCAAGTAATGATGGTCAACGGCAAACACGTGAAGAACCTGCCGGGGCGCAAGACCGACATGGCCGACTGCCAGTGGCTTGCCACTTTGCATGCCCATGGGCTGCTACGCGCCGGCTTCGTGCCGCCAGCACACATTCGCACCCTGCAAGATTATGTACGGCTGCGTGCCGATCACATCACGATGGGTGCCTCCCACGTGCAGCACATGCAAAAGGCGCTCGATCGTATGAACCTCAAGGTACACGAGGTGTTGAGTTCGCTCACCGGGGTGAGCGGACTTGCCATGATTCGTGCGATCGTAGGCGGGGAGCGCGATCCCGAGGAACTGCTTCAACTCTGCGATCGGCAGATTCAGCGCAAAAAGGCCGAGCGGCTGCGCGAGGCGCTACGGGGAAGCTACCGCGCCGAGCACCTCTTTGCGCTCAAACAGGCCCTGCAGGGCTGGGAGTTCTATCAAGCGCAGGTCGCGGCGTGCGATCGCGAAATTGAGCGCTGCTTGAAAGCCATCGCGCCCCCGAGCGATAACGACAGCGCCTCGGCGGGTAGCGCGCGCAAACCCTCAAGCGCCAATGCGCCGCACATCAGCGACCTGCACACACTGCTCAAGCGGCTCAACAACGGGCGGGATGCCACCGAACTGCCCGCACTTACCGACTACTCGGTATTGCAGTTAACCGCCGAGGTCGGTACCGATTTGACGAAATGGCCGAGCGAGAAGCACTTCACCGCCTGGCTCGGTTTGGCGCCGGGTTCCCACCAAAGCGGCAAGCGTCGAGGTGGTGTGGCACGCCGGCGCAACCGCGCCGGCCGTCTGTTTTGTACGCTCGCTCGATCGCTTGCCAGAAGCATCGATAAGGGACTCGGCGGTTTTTACCGTCGCCTGCGTGCTCGCCGCGGCGGCCTACTGGCCAATCAGGCCTTGGCGCGCAAGCTCGCCATTCTCTACTGGCGCGTAATGGTTCACGGTCTGCAATACGTGGAGAAGGGCCTCAAGCACTATGAGGAACAAGTCGCACGCAATGAGCAACGTTTGCTGAAGAAGCTGGCGGTGAAACAGGGATTCACGCTGGTTCCAATGGAGGTATCTGCTTGAGGTTCATGGGCAGGGATGGGGAGAGGGGGCGCCTTTATATTTCAATGTGCGTACCTAATTCGATCACACGGTTCGTCGGGAGATTGAAGTACTCGACGACGCTGCCGGCCAATCGAATGTGAGTGCGCGCGAAGCGCGCCTCGGCTCGCCTCCCTCTCCCGTGTCAACGGGAGAGGGAATGAGGTCGCTCCCGCGCATCCTGCGCTCGCGACATTCGTACGTCCCTGTACAGCAGGTGAGGGAACGACAGGCGCCCCTTCGCATCCCCCATCCCTCTCCCGAAGGGAGAGGGTGAGTTGGTTCGCTGATGCGACTAATATGACTCGATTGTCGACCTCATGTTGTTCTGCTATAAAACGTTTCAACATAAAGAGCCGTGCTATCCCAACTCTCTCACGTGGACCCATGCCCCGGCGGCAAGCTGCC
>DASTOD010000384.1:0-2351 GCA_035762645.1 Binatia bacterium
ATCGCGCCACCTCCCGGCAGCACGCCGATAAAAAATCCCAGCAGCGATCCCCGTGCAATCGGGGCGGCTGCCGTGCGCCACTCCTCCCGGTTCGGCAAAAGCTCTCGGATCTTTGTCCGAAAGACTTCGGTTCTGATGGTCTGTTCGGTATTCACAAGGACTTCCCCGATACCGAAAAGTCCCATGGCCACCAGAATGAACTCGAACCCACCGCTGAGGTTATATACGCCGTAAGTAAATCTCTGGGTTCCCTCGATCGGATCGAGCCCAATCATTCCGAGCAAGAGTCCGACAGAGGCCATCATGAGACCTTTGGTCATCGAACCTCCGGCCAGGTAACCAACCATCATGAGGCCGAGGACGAGCAGCGCAAAGTTCTCCGGAGGGCCAAACTTGAGCGCGAGGCCCGCCAGCGGCGGCGCCAGGAGCATCAGCCCGACAATGCTGAGTGTCGCGGCGATAAAGGAGCCAAACGCCGAGATCGCGAGGGCTGCGCCGGCACGCCCCTGACGCGCCATCTGGTAGCCATCCAGACAGGTGACGACCGATGCAGCTTCACCAGGTATGTTTAATAAGATCGAAGTCGTTGAGCCGCCGTACATCGCACCGTAAAAGATACCGGCGAGCAGGATGACGGCGGAGGTGGCAGGAAGGCCGTAAGTGACAGGCAGGAGAAGAGCGATGGTTGCCGGCGGTCCAAGCCCCGGCAGAACGCCGATGGCAGTGCCGATGAACGATCCGAGAAAGCAGTAGAGGAGATTAATTGGGGTGAGCGCGACAGCAAAGCCTGTGGCGAGATTGTTTAGAATGTCCATGCTCAGCAAAACGCTTTGCGCCAAGCGCTTAGCGCATGACGTTTAAAGCGGCCCCCGCGGTAGCGGGACGTTGAGCCACATCGCGAAAAGGCCGTACGAACCGACAGCTGTGATCGCAGCCATACCGAGAGCAATCGCCCACCGTTGGGGATCGGTTACGCGCAACATGAACAGGACGAGGAAAAAGGTGCAGAGCGGGTAGCCGAGCGGCTCGAGCAGAAAAGTGTAACCAGCCAAGACGACTAAGAGCGCCGCCACCTTTGCGATCCGACCAGGGGCTTCTCGGCCAGTGCCTGGACGCGAGGTCAGCGCTTGAGCCAGAAGGAGCAGCGCGAGCAAAAGAATGACGGCGCTGATCCACCACGGAAAAAATC
The DNA here is from genome assembly GCA_035762645.1 of Binatia bacterium. GTDB lineage: Bacteria > Desulfobacterota > Binatia > UBA9968 > UBA9968 > DASTOD01. The sequence continues at coordinate 1,190 of DASTOD010000384.1, forward strand.
CTTGTCCTGGGCTGTGAACCGTCCCGAACGGGAGCTTTGCCGACTCAAAGGCAGCCGCGGCGCCAAACGCCAGCGCCACCCCTGCTACTGCGACATCGCGGCTGACCATCGCCGCTACTTTTGCGCGGCAGTCACAACCTTAGAAAACATCTCCCACTCCCGGCGCCAGGTAGCCTCGAACTCTTTTCCGCCCTGAAACTGAACGTCGTCGCCCAGCCCCCTGATGAGAGCCTGAAAAGATTTATCGTCACTGACCTTTCTAAAGCCCGCCTCAAGCTTGTCGAGGATGGACTGCGGTGTTCCCTTGGGTGCGAGCACGGAGCGCCACATCGTGAAAACCACGTCGATTCCTTCTTCTTTCACTGTCGGAACGTTAGGAAAATCGCGGTGGCGCTTGGTATCGGTTATCACCAGTGCGCGCATCTTGCCCGCCGCCACCTGCGGCAGGAGCTGCGGCGAGAAACCAAACGTCGCATCGGCATGGCCACCGAGGACGGCGAGCGTCGCTGGCCCGCCGCCGTCGTGCGGGATGTTGTTGTAGTCGAATCCCGCCGCGCGCGCGATCAGGCGCATCGGCAGATCCGCCGCCCCCCACGGCCCGGTGTTGGCGAAGTTGAACTTTCCTGGATTCTTTTTTGCGTAGTCGATCAATTCGCGGAAGCTTTTCCACGGCGCGTCGGCCCGAACAGCGAAGATCGTTGGACTGTGGTTGATCCGGGCCACCGGCGTGAAATGGTCGGGGCCGATGGGGACCTTCTGGACCAGGGCGAAAACGGTATTGGGTCCTGTGCCGCCGAACGCCAACGTGTAGCCGTCAGGCTTCGCTCTGATCACCTGCTGGGAACCGACCGCTCCACCACCGCCTGGTTTGAGCACGACCAGCAGAGGTTGACCGAGGTACTGATGAGCCACGCTGGCAACAGCTCTGGCGGTGAGATCGTGAGACCCGCCGGCTCCAAACGGCAAGACAAGCTCGACGGCTTTGGTCGGAAACTCCTGAGCGGTCGCGATGGTCACCGAGATGAGAGTTACTAGCAATGCAGGTATCACTCTTTTTTTAGAGCCGATCATAATGGCCTCCTTCGCTATAACATCCCTCATCCCTCATCCTTGAACGTTCTTGCAACTAATAATCTCGACGTCACCGTCGATGGCCCTGGCC
>DASTOD010000385.1:0-22793 GCA_035762645.1 Binatia bacterium
GTCGAGCGCGCCGGCGACGACGATCAGCCACACCACGTCGCGCCCGACGCACAGCGGCGGCCGCCGCCAGAGGACGATGGCACCGAGGGCGACGAGAGCGGCCAGCCGTGCCGAAACGAGCGGTAACAGGCCGGAGGTGGGGCTGCTTTGCTTGAGCGCAGCAAAGAACACACCGATCAGGACTCCGGCCGAAAGCGCGGCGCCAAGATCTTGCGCGGAGCCCAGTCCTCGTCCTCTCGTGGCCTTCTGAGCTCCGTCTTGGCTGATGAGCGTAATTGCGGTGATGGCGAGTGCCACGCCTAAGAACGCGCCCATCGACAGACGATCTCCGAGCACGATTCCCGCCACTGCCGACACCACAACCGCCAACACGGCGGTGACAGGGGCAACCACGCTCATCTTGCCGGTCGCTAGCCCTTGATAGAGAAGCATCAGTCCCACGCCGAGTGCTCCGCCCGCCAGGGCGCCCCAGGCGAAGTCGGCGCGGGTCGCGGTCGCGGAAGGCAAGAGCGGCAACACAAGGAAAAGCGTGATGAGTCCGGCAAGTTGGGAGAAGATCATCACCGGCATCACCGTCGAGCGCCGCGACGCCAAGCCGCCGAGGAAATCGGCGCTACCGTACAGAGTCGCCGAAAGGAGTGCAAAAAGAATCGTCGCCATCACCTTTCAGATTAACGGCTAGTTTAGTGAAGTAAAGTCGGAAACAAGAGGGGTTAATCACTTCTCCTTGGATGAGGTGGATGTAGGGAGTAGGTGTTGGAGGGAAGCGCCGCCAGTTCGGCGCGTGCCGACAGGTCGGCAGACTCCGTTCGTCACAACCCCTCAATCCTAATCGATTTAGCCGTAACGTTCCTGATTCTCTAGCTTTGTAGGCACTCTTTCAACGTCGAGATCTTGGCATAAGCCTTGCCCTTACAGTGGTTAGAAAAAAGAGGAGATGAATCCAATGAAGATCGAAATTCTATCGTTGGCAGCGCTGATTCTAATTGGAAGAGGCCTATTGGTTCGTGGGCAGGCACTTTTCTCCACCGTGGCTCAGGATTGGCTAAACGGGAGAAGGAAAAATAGACAGTCCCGTGCTAGTTCGTAGGTTTGCTCAGCTCCGCGCTGATGCATCTAGGCCAACAGACCAAAGCCATCAAGGGGTCGCCCGAAGCACAGGTGAGAAGTTTGGTTCCCTCTCTGCCCGACGAGCTTGTTAGGGAAGAACACCTTGAGAACTTCCACGCGCGTAGAAGGGTCCGGTTCGTGAATGGAGACCGGGAAATGAAATGCCAGCGATGCTTCGGAGACGAAGCCACATACCGAGTCTACACTGACGCGACAGACATGAACGTATGTTTTGCCTGCGCCGAAGAAGCCTGCAGACTGGGAATTGCGGTCGAAGTCCTAGATTCCAGCGACAGGATGAAACGGTGCCGGGTTTCATGAACACAAGGAAAGAGAGGTTTCCGATGAAATTTTCACTCGTGCCATTGCTTCTAGCTAATCGGGACATTTCCGTTGAAGCTCGAAACGCTTTGGCCGAAAACCGCCTGCAGGATGCGGCAGCCATACTCATGGAGCAGAACGGACTGAGCTGCGTTGAAGCCGGCCAGCTCCTAGACGTCTCGGAGTGCTAGGTTGGACGTTTGTCGGAGGTTCGCAATTCAACGCGGTCCGATGCGCAGGCTTTTGGTTGCCAGATAGATCTCGCGCAGGAACCACAGCAAGCCAAAAAAGAAGCAGAACATCGCCGCGATGAACAGCAGAGCCACCGGAATCGACACATCGAAGCGCAAGAAGGCGCTCAGGAAGAGAACCGCGATCACGGTGCACACGAGGAGCGCTGTCGTCGTACATAGCGTGATGGCGCGTCCGATCAGTTTTGCCCGTCGTGATAGCACGGCGAGATCCGCGCGCAGTGTTGCGACAAATTCCGGGGAAGCCCCGTCTAGCCTTTCCTCCAAAACGCGAGCGCGATCGATGACTCGACCTAGCCTGTTGGTCATGACCGCGAGGATCGCGCCGATACCGGTGAGAAGAAAAACTGGTGCGACAGCCAGTTCGATCGCATGGGCGACAGCGACGTCCGAGAATTCAAGCACGAAACCTCCCCCCAGCGGGCAAACACAAGCCTACCTTAACCGTCAGAGATTAAAGTGTCCAAGGCCTTGTTTCCGCCCAGAGGGGAAGCAAGATGATTGGTGTGTGATGCCACACGGTGCAGAGCGAGGTACGCGATGCTTAGAGTCTCGTGGGGATGATGATCCCTCAGGGCGGTCGCGTTTGTCTTGCCGCATGCTTTCTTGGGTATACACCGCCAGTGAGCTGTCTTGCGGCGCTGGCGGCAGCGTAATACCTTATCCCTTCGCTTTCAGGATTGCCGTGATGAAGATCGATACCAGCCTCCGCGTCCATGATCTTAGCCAAATGCCAGCTCTCGCGCGATCGGCCGATGCAATGGATTTCGACGGGCTCTGGACATTCGAGACAGCGCATGAACCTTTTCTACCGCTCGTGCTGGCTGCGGAACATAGCCGGCGCATGACACTCGGAACCAGCATCGCCGTGGCTTTTGCGCGCAGCCCGGCGGTTCTCGCGTACGTGGGGTGGGATCTGGCTCGCTTCTCCAAAGGGCGTTTCATTATGGGGCTCGGCACTCAGGTCAAAGGCCATAACGAGCGGCGATTTGGCGTGAAGTGGGAGAAGCCGGTCGAAAAAATGCGCGACATGATCCTGGCGATCAGGGCGATTTGGAATTGTTGGGAAAATCAGACCCGGCTCAATTTTCACGGTGAGTTTTTTACCCTCACTCTCATGACCCCTTTCTTCAATCCCGGCCCGCACGACTATCCCCGCATTCCGATTTATATCGCCGGTGTGAACCGGCGGATGTGCCGGCTCGCGGGAGAGCTGTGCGAAGGGTTCCACGTGCATCCGCTTCATACCCGGCGCTATCTTCAAGAGGTCATTTGCCAGAACATCCAGTCTGGTCTAACCCAGAGCGGCCGTCAGCGTGAAGATATAGAGGTGTCCGGCAGCATCTTCGTCATTCCCACCGACAACCCTGAACAGGCAGCGATCCGCGAGTCCGAGGTTCGCCAGCAGATCTCTTTCTACGCCAGCACCCCACCGTATAGACCGGTCTTCGAGCTGCACGGGTGGGGCGCCGTGGCGGACCAGCTCGGCGCGCTGGCGGCAAAAGGGAAGTGGAATGAGATGCCCCGTCTGATTACCGAAGAGATGATTGACGCGTTTGCCCTTCGCGGTCGCTGGGAGGAGCTGCCGCGGCAGGCGCTCGGAAAATACTCCGGTCTATTGGATCGCGTGAGCTACTATTTTCCTTTTGTGCCCGGTGAAAACGATGATGGTTGGCGTGCGACGATCAGCGGCTTCAAGTCTGCGGTTTCAGTCTCAAAATAATGTGTCTTGACATATCGACGATCTCTATCGGCATAAAACCTTTCTTTTTGAGTTTCCCCGAATGTCCCTGCTTTCGATCTCTCGTCCCCAGCTCATCCTCTATCGGGGAGATTGTAGAACCGGGCGACATTGTCGTGCAGCATTTTCTGCTTGGTGCTCTCAGTGAGATCTTGCCTTTCCCGCACAGCCTTGACTGTATGCGGCCAGTCTCCGTCCCAATGGGGATAATCAGATGAGTATAGGAGCGTGCTCTCCAAGCCCCAACGAACGCCATCCGGTATGGTCTTTTCGCCGCATTCGACCCCAAAGAAGATGCGCCCGCTGGTAACATATTCACTGGGCGGCTTCGTCAAGTAGGGGGCTTCGTCGGCACCACGCTTCTCTACTTCTTCGTCGAGGCGGTCCATCATGTACGGCACCCAGCCGATACCCGACTCAAGATAGGCGATACTCAGCTGCGGGAACCGGTCAAACACCCCGCCGACGACCGTCGCGATCATTGCCATCATCTGTTCGGCGGGATGATCGATCGTGTGGGCGGAGAGAAACTTGCGAAAGCGCAGGGCTCCGAGCGAGTCGGCGGAGGTACCCGTGTGAAATCCCAACCCGACTCCAAGGCGCTCGGCGGTGGCATAAATGGGGTCGTACAACGAGTCGCCGAAATCAGGACGCTGCGGCAGGTAAGTAGGCAAGACTCCAGCTACTGCGCCCCGCTCAATCACCGCGCGCTCGAGCTCCGCGGCGGCCGCTTGAGGATTCTGCGGCGCCAAGACCGCTACGAACTTCAAGCGCGCAGGATCTTTTTTACAGAAGTGGTAAATCCAGTCGTTGTAGGCCCTACTGACGGCCGTGGCAAAGTCAAGCTCATGCAAGCTGCCGACATGTAACCCCGCAGTCGGATACAAAACCATCACATCGATCCCGTCCTCGTCCATGGCCGCGAGCTGGTCTTCGGGCCCGTTCGGTTTGGCTCCCAATTTACCGCGTAGATCACGGTCCCAGGCGTCATTGGGAAACAGGTTGCGGCGCTGCCAGCGTGGCTCCAGGAACTCCCGCATGCCCGTCACAGACTCGCGGACGTGTCCATCGGCATCGATCACCTTGTAGTTACCCATGCCTTTCTCCTTTAGCCTCAGTGTCTGATTTACAATAATTGAAACAACCCATCCGACGGCTACTTGTGCATGAATCGAAGGGGCCGATGTACATTTATTCTGACGCCGGCAAAGAATCCTAAAGCCCCAATCCGAGCAGTTCGATCGCGTTTTCGCCGAGGACTTTTCTTTTGTTTTCTTTTGAAATTTTCGTGCTGTTCGCCACTGGACCGGTTACCTGGCCCGGCTGCAAAGAGTCCCAATGCGGCGAGTCGGTCGCCAGCACCAGGCGGTCGCCACCGAGATACTCCACCGCCCACTCGAACAGGCCGTCCTCGAACGGCTCGCAGCCTACCCACACGCTCCGATTGAATATATCGCTGGGCTTTCTCTTCTGCCATGGCACCAGATGGGGCAGTTTCTCGAAGTGCTCATCCATGCGCGATAGCCACCAGGGCATTTGTGACGCGCCCGTTTCAAGACAGATAATCTTTAGGTTCGGGTGCTTTTCCATAATCCCGCCGCAAAGGTAGACCATCAGACAAATCATGCTTTCGATGGTGCGGCCCACCATGTGCGAGAAGAAAAAGTTTTCCGCGAACCGCTCTTGGCCCATGGAGCCGGTTTTGGTGTCGTGAAAGATGATCGGAGTATTGGTTTTTTCCAGCTCATCGAAGATCGGATCGAAGTGCGGGTCCCACCATTCTTTGCCTGGAAGCGGCGTCGCCTTTACGTTGAGCGCTTTACTCCCCATCTCACGGGATCGATGCAGTTCCTGGATCGCTTCTTTGGGGTCCTGCAGCGGAATCACGCCCGCCCACATGAGCCGCCCCGGCTGCTGCGAAGCATACCAATTCATATAGTTATTCTGCGCTCGCGCATAAGCCGCGGCCAGTTCCGGATCATCAACGAACCAGAGAATGTCCAGGGCTGGCGAGTTTGGTGAGAGCACGGCCACATCGATGCCGTCCAGATCCATGTTGCGCACCCGCCCCTGCGACGTCAGGTCTTCCGGTTTGACCCATTCCTGCTTGTCGGCTTTATGCCGCCCCAGTTCGGATCCGACCATGATTCGGCTACCCACCAAAGTCTTGCGCCGCTCGTTCTCTTTGGTCGGAAGCTTCCTGGGGAGATAGGGCTTCCAATCGTCGTCGATGGTCTGCTCCCAGCTTTCCAGATCCCCCACTAGATGACTGTCGAGATCAATCACCTTCATCCCATCTATAGCCATACCGCTACTCCCCCTTTTTCTTTTGTTCGCCGCCCAGGACCGACATCAAATAGGCGCATGGAAGCTATGCCCGATTTCTATTACTCGCTTCCCGCTGCTGTCAAGCTCGGTGTATCTGACGAGCGGTCAGGTGTCATTCTGAGTGAAGCGAAGAATCTTTAACTTCTCGTACCCCTGCATATTTCCTAACGATGTAGTAAGCGAGAGAGTGAAAGTCGGGCCGGGAAGACTTTATGCGAGTAGTATAAAGCGGGCTAGACCAGCCACCGAGAAAGATGATAAACAGAAGGCTAACCAAGGGGGATAACCTATGGCTGTACAAGAACAGAAGGCAAGCAATTCGCTGGAGCGTTATATCGCGGAGGTCCGCTCCGTGTGGGGCGATGGCAAAGATCCGCAGTTGCCATTCAAAGTGAAAGCGTTGATGGAAAAGCTTTTCGCTTCGACCGGCCCCGATGAACCGTGGATGGCTGAACTCATTCGCAAGGGCAGGCCATCGCGCGAGCTTTACCGCGATCCGAATTACGGCTTCATCCAGATGGGTCATATTCATCAGCAGGGACATGGCAATGCGCCGCATGACCACGGCCCATGCTGGGTGGTGTACGGCTCGTATCGAGGCGTTACGGAAATTACGACTTACCGGCGCACCGACGATGGCAAAGAAGCAGGCAAGGCCAAGCTGGAAAAGAAAGATCTGCATCGGCTGACGCCGGGCGTGGTTCAGCCATATCTGCCCGGAGATATCCACTCAACGAATGCGGTCCAAGGTCCCGGCGTGGTCTTTCGCTTTCTCAGCTACGACTTGGATAAGATCGAGCGCAACCGATACAACCAGGACAAGGGCACTGTTACTCGGCTAACCCCGCAGTGAATGGGGGCAAAATTCCACGCGATCGGCTGACGTGAGAGACAAATCACCTCCACAACAACGATCCCACCGCGCATCGGCTGAGTTTGCCGGTGCGTGTGGACCGTGCACCCGATTTGCAAATTAGGACGCGCGGCAGTGTGAGAAGGAGTCACTACAGAAGAGAGTAGGCTGTGCCTTTTGATTATTTGCCCGTGTTTGTCGAAAAGGCTGCTGGTAAGCCGACGCGTAGACTAGCGCGCCCGTCGCAAAGTGCGTGGCATCCCATAGTTGCCCCTTTAGCCTCGACAAGAATTGCGCTTCTGACGAGTGCTGCGTTTCGAAAGCCGGACCAACCACCGTTTGTCCCTCCCGAGGACACCGGCTACCGGGTAATTCCTGCCGAGCCACATGCTACCGATCTCGTCATGGATCACAGATCGCCGCTTGGTTCGAGTCCTCGCGAGGACCCGGAAGTTGTCTTTCCCAGGGCCGCTCTAATAGCTCTGGCGAGACGAGGTTTCGTCGGGAGCTATTCCCCTGCCCATTTTTCGTTCCTAGGCGGTACGCGAAACCACCATGGGGTTGAAAAAGAACTCGCTCCTGCGTTGGCGCTCGAGCTAAAGAAAGAAAGCATAAACTTGGTATTATTGATTCCCTTCTGACCGTATTGTCACGAGACCGTCGGTCTTCTCGCAAATGGCATTGAGGGACAAGGGATTCCGACTTTGGTCGTTGGGACCGTGCGTGACATAATGATGGAGGTTCGTTCACCGCGGGCTGTGTTTATTGACTATCCGGCGGGCCGTACATTCGGTCCTCCGGGAAACCCGAAGCGCCACGAGAAAATATTGGCGGCGGCTCTTAGCGAGCTACCCTTTCTGACGGCTTGGGGGCAAATCCGAGATCTCCCGTTTGAGTGGGAGCTGGGCGACCAAACTTCGTGGCAGACTCTGTTGCGAGAGGAGCTACTGAGGCCGCCTTTAACCGGCTCCCCCATAGAAAAGATCATACGACTTCGAACCGAAAACTTCTCTTGACGGACTCTTTCTCAGCGGAGCCGAGACATCGACACGGTCGTCTTAATGGGGGTAGCCACTGAATTTGTTGTTGAGGCGGCCGCGAGACATGCCGCCGATGCCGACTTTCGAGTGATCGTCCTGGAGGATTGTTGCGCTGCTTTTTCTGACGAAGCCCATCGGGTTTCGCTTCACATCATGGACCATTTGGCTACGGTGGCTGCTTCGGCGGATTTTCTCCAAGCATGCGCTAGTAGAAATATCGGATGAGGAACCAACGATGGCTGATCTAGCAATGCTCGACAAGGCTTTTCATCTAATCATCCTCACCTTCATTCAGACCGGCAGGGCCCCGCATTACACCGAACTGGCTGCTGCACTGGGAGTCTCGGTAGAAGAGGGACGACAGCTTCTTCACGATCTCGAAGCGACCGGCTACTCCTTCTTCCTCCATCCTGAGACGGACCAGATCGTGTCGGTGGCGCCGTTTAATAACCTACCTACCCACTACCACATTTCCATCGACGGGGAGCAAAAATGGTTTGCCCAGTGAGGGTTTGAAGCGCTGGCGGTCCGCTGGCTCTTCCCAGGTAAGACGGTGAGAATGGATGCTCCCTGTCTGGACTGCGGGGAACCCATGATTATCGTCATGCGTGACGCAGAGGTGCTGACGGTCGAGCCTGCTACCATCGTGGGATACTCTATTGCCCCCATCGGCGTAGAGGGTCCAGGCCGCGCCTACAGGTGAGCAAACATGAACCTCTTCCGGTCGGAAGAGCACGCCCGCAACTGGTCCGAGTTTAAACCTTACCTCGTGGAGAACCTGAAGCCGCTTTCCTTCTGGGTGGAACGCTTTAGCAATGAGATGATGCGGAGTCGTGCTCGCCCGGACTTTATTTCGTGGTACACAGCGTGGCGTTTAGCACGGGCGCAGCAAAGATAGATTCTCAGTGACAAAGCCTTCAATAAGGCAGATGTCTCGCGGCCGCAACAACCGGATTGGAATCCTTCCGGGTTAAAGAGGCTCCCGCCACTCGGCGCCATCAATCGGCAGCTCCAACCCCAGTCCTCTTTCCTTCGCCAACTGATAAAGACGACCGCCTATTGCCACATCCGATATTCCCACACCACCGGTATTTTTAAACAACGTGATCTGTTCGGGTTTGGTTCTTCCGGCCTTAAGGCCGTTCAAGACTTCACCGACCTCCACGATTTTCTGCCACGAGATAATCCCCTTTTCTAAACGATCAACGAAGTCTCCCGGCTGATCTACTCGAATGGTCTCCCGTGAGTTCACTCCTATCACCTCGGCCCGGCGCATGCTTTCGTCATCTAGCTCCTGTCTCATCTGGGGCACAAAGCCACCGCGTTTGAGTCCGATGTTGCTTACGACAATGGAAGTCACGTGGACTCCCGGTTCAAGCCACTGGCCGTCGAGCACGGGCACATTAGAGCTGGTCGCGGCAACGACAATATCCACTTCTCGCACCGCCTCGCTGGCGCTTTCGACAACGCGAACTTCTAAATTCAACAGCGACCCCATCTGATCGGCGAATTGCTTGCGATGCTCTGGATTCGGACTGTAGACTTTAACCGACTTTAGTTTGCGCATCTCGTTGAGGGCGATTAAATGATACTTAGCCTGGTTCTGCGAGCCCAGCATTCCCACCGTTTGCGCGTCCTTGCGGGCGAAGACATCGGTCCCAACCGCGCTGTTGGCGGCGGTCCTGAGAGCCGACACCCCGCTTAGACTCAGCTCTTTCGGTTTGGGCTCGCCGATGATAATGCAGCGCAGCTCGCCGTTGTCTGCATCATACAACACCTGCACAGGACGGCCCCGGACCGGGAAGGCCTCAATCGAATATCCCGCTTTGGTGGGATTGGTCGTCCACTCACAATGGGTCATAAGACCAGTCACGCCGACGCTCGGCATGCCACCTTGGTGCACACTCACCCGAACATTCGACGGCATGTGTGTGCGATGGCGGACCTCGCTAAAATCCGGGTGCTGGGTCCAATGGCGAAACCCTTCTTCCACTACCTTTATCGCTTCTTTGATGGTTATGAGACCATCGATCTCTTCTGGACGCAGAACTAAAACCATGCTGTCTCCTTTTAACGGGGCGGTTTACTCTCAACGTTCGAGAGGGGCGGGATGCAAGCCCGTGGGCACAAAACAAAATGGTTCCGCCAGTCCGCCGATACTGCGAACGCCGCAAAGTTCTACAAGATTATTCGTCCCTGGCCCGAATAGCCGCATGGAAGCTAACCCAATGTCTATTACTCGCTTCCCGCTGCTGTCAAGCTAAGATCGACAGTCATTGACAGAGCGAGATCGAGAGTTGTAATTGAAACCCACGTCGAAAGCGGAAGGATAGCCAAGCTGGAGACCGCTTGAATGATTCGAAGCGCTTAACCGATTTCAAACCCGTGGACCAAAAGTACAACCGGGAGCAGTTATGAAGAACGGATTCAAAATTATCGATTCGGATATGCATATCATGGAGCCCTCGGATCTTTGGGAAAAATACATGGAGGCGCCTTTCAAAGATCGCGGGCCGCGTCCCGTTCGGGTGCCAAGTCGCGGCGACCTGAACTTGCTCTTGATCGACGGCAGGGAGCCGCGGGCCAACAGCCCAGCGCTCGCCCCCGATGTGCGCATGATCAGCGGCAGACGCCACAACACTGTGGGCGATAGGATTGAATTCGCACGCAAGCAGAATTTCAATGCCAAGTCCCAGCTCGAAGCCATGGACATCGAAGGCATCGATGTGGCCGTGCTCTTTCCCACCGCCTGTTTGCATATCATGACGATGCCCGACATGGACCCGCTGCAAGCCGAAGCCATTTGCCGCGCTTACAACAACTGGCTCTATGATTTTTGCAGACAAGATCCGAAGCGGCTCTATGGGGCCGCGATGCTCCCACCCCATGATGTTTCTCTCGCCGTTCGCGAGGCCCATCGGGCGCGCAAGGAGCTGGGCTTCGTGGCCGCTTTTCTACGCGCCACGCCACTGCCGGGACAAACCTGGTTCAGCGTTTATTGGGAGCCGCTCTGGGCCGAGCTGGAAGAGACCGGCATGACGGTCGGATTTCACGAGTGCACCAATTCGGGGTACTACCCGCATCTTGAAAGATTCGGCATCGCCAACCGCCTGCTGCGTCATATATGCACCCATGTCACCGGCCAAATGGTAACGATGGTGGACATGATCGTCGGCGGCGTGCTCGAACGTTTTCCGCGACTCAAAGTCGCCTTTCTGGAATGCAACTGCGGTTGGGCGCCGTCCTGGCTCCAGCGCATGGACCGCCACTGGCGGCAACTCGGCAAGGGAGACGCGCCGCTATTGACCATGAAGCCCAGCGACTACTTCAAGCGCCAGTGCGTCATCGGCTGCGAAGGCGACGAAGCGGACATAGGCAACGTGGTGCAGCTGCTGGGCGACGACAATCTGGTTTTCTCCACCGATTACCCGCATAGCGATTCGGATTTTCCCCAAGCGACCCAGGAATTTTTTCACCAGGAAATGCCCGCCGAGAGCCGGAGAAAAATTCTTTGGGATAATTGCGCGAAGTTCTACGGGATCGGCGCGTAGGGAGCCAATGCTAAGTCAAGCAAGATCGAACAGTAGCATCTCGGCGCTCGCGGCAACCTTGATTGCCAGGATTTCTTCTTGAGTCGCCGCAGCGCCATCGCCCGCCTCAAGCACGGTCCCATTGATCGACATTCCACCGCGAGCTAGCTGCAGCCAAGCCCGGCGACCGGGCTGAAGGCGAAAGGTCGCCTGCTCTCCCGAGACGCAACGGATCGCCCAAACATCGACATCTTGATGCACGGTAACGGAACCGTCACGTCCCTTGTTGGAGGCAACGAGGATCCATCTGCCGCGATTTTTGTCGAACGGAATGACTTGTTGCTCATAACCGGGCTTCAAACCTGGCTCGTTCGGCACGATCCAAATTTGCAGGAAGTGCACGGGCTCGGTTTGCGACGCATTGTACTCGCTGTGGCTGATGCCTGTTCCCGCGCTCATCCGTTGCACATCACCGACGCGAATGATCGAGCTCGTGCCAGTGCTGTCTTTATGCGCCAAGGCGCCTTCGAGCACGTAGGTGACGATTTCCATGTCGCGGTGCGAGTGGGTCGGGAATCCGGCGCCGGGAACCACCCGGTCTTCGTTGATGACTCTCAGGTGACTGAAACCCATATGTTGCGGGTCATAGTAGTCGCCGAACGAAAACGTGTGCCAGCTGTCTAGCCAATGAAATTGCGTCCTTCCTCTCTCGCCGCCCTTTCTTGTAGTGACCATAATGCCTCCCTATCAGCCCGATTAACTCCCTATCCCGTAATTACATCCGAATGTTTCGCTCTGTCGGTTGCTTGACAACCGTTCATCGAAAGCCAAGGAAACTGCATTCCTTGCCACCTAGGACGCGACCACCCATCGACCCTTAATCTTCCCCTCGACATCGAAGGTTGGCTTTTATAATGTGGGCCGTAACCGGGTTCGATGCCTGCTCGGTATCTTGTTTCCAGGAGGGGAATGAACGATGAAAACAAACATCCTGTCGATGATCTCGCCGCTGCTGATCGGCGTATTGTTGCTTCCCGGCCAATCGGCATTCGCCCTCGATAAAATCAACGTTACCCTGCCGTCCAAGTCATTTCAGTTCATCATCTTTCCGCTCGCCAAGGAGCGGGGGTATATGAAAGAGGAAGGGATCGATCTCAACATCGTCGTCATGGCATCCACCGCGGGCCTACAGGCCGTGCTCGCCGGAGAAATGGATTTCACCGGTTCCGGGAGCAGCGCCCTGGTCGCCGTCACTCAAGGCAACGCTCCGCTCAAAACCGTGCTCGCCGTCAACGATCAGGTGCTGCAGTGGCTTATGGTCCGCCCCCAGTATAGCGCGTTTAAAGATCTAAAAAACAAAAAGGTCGCTGTGACCGGCGTCGCCGCGGTGGCGACGTTCATGTTGAAAAAGGTTGCCCCAAAGTACGGCCTCGACGCCAACAAGGATTTGACGTTTCTCGCGATGCCGCCGGGTCAGCGCCTGGCCGCGCTGCAGTCGGGCACGGTGGATGCGGGGCTATTGAGCTCGGAAGAACGCTTTGCCGCCCTCGATCACGGTATGAAAGAGATCTTGTATCTGGGCAAAGAAGTGAAGAACTCCTGGGGCACGGTGGCGACCAACGACCAATTCATCAAAGTGAAACCCAAGTTGATGCATGGTTTCATGCGCGCCCTGCTCAAAGCCCTGCGCCTGGTCAAGCAGAACCGCGAGGTCGCGATGAATGCGATGATGAAATTTTCCGAGTTGAACAGGGAACTGGCGGCGCGCACCTACGACGGTATGATCGGAACTTTTACGACCAACGGCGTGGTTGACGAAGAAACGCAGAAAAACGATCTCGACATCGTTCGCGAGGTCCTCAAAGTCACAAAGGAAGTGCCCATCGAGCGCGCCTACGATTTCAGCTTTGCAAAAAAAGCGGACAGCGAGCTCACTCAAGGAGGTTGGAAACCGTAGCAACTTTCACGAAGAGAGTGTCCAGATTATCATGCTAGAGGCCGATCGTTGTCGTATGTAGAACCCAGACGCCAAGTCCCGCGAACCTTTCGACGAATACCGAAAGAAAGGGCCGCTTCGAATGAAGCGGGTGCGAACGCATAACTATGCAGCGCAGCACCGAAAGAATTCTCACGACTCACGTCGGCAGCCTGACGCGCCCGGCGGAAATTATCGATGCCATGCGAGCCAGGGTAAACAAAGAGCCCTACGACCGGGAAAGCTTTGCCGAGAGTTTACGGAACGGTGTATCGGAGGTCGTGCGCAGGCAGGCCGAAGTCGGCATCGACATCGTCAGCGACGGAGAGTTCGGCAAGTCGGGCTTCGCGGCTTATATCAATGAACGGCTTGGCGGATTCGAACGCCGGCCGGGCAATCCGGGCGAGTCCGGCGTATCGCGGGGCAAGGACCGCAGGGACTTCGCCGACTTCTATCGAGAGTATGACCGCCTTACGCAATCCCACCGTCCGGTGAGCGTGAAATGGGTGTGCACGGGATCGATCACCTACGATCCGACTCTCCTCCAGATCGATATCGCCAATTTCAAGGCGGCGCTCGCGGGCGTAAGCGTGAAAGAAGCGTTCATGCCGGTGGCCGCGCCGATTACCGTGGAGACCGACCGCCGCAACGAGTACTACCCGAGTCAGGAAGCCTACCTTTACGCGATCGCGGATGCGCTCAAGCATGAGTATAGGGCGATTGTCGACGCCGGCTTTCTGGTCCAACTGGACGATCCATGGATTACCGCGCGTTGGGACCAATTGCTGCCCAACATCGATCTGAAAGAATTTCAGAAATTTTGTGAAACGCGGATCGAAGCGACCAATTACGCGCTGGCGGACATTCCGCGAGATCGCATTCGCTACCATATATGCTGGGGCAGCTGGCATGGGCCGCACAGCACGGACATCCCGATCAAGCACATCCAGTCGCTATTCCTGAAGGTCAAGGCCGGCGCCTACATGTTCGAAGCGGCAAACGTGCGGCATGAGCATGAATGGAAGGTGTGGCAGGACGTCAAGCCGCCCGAGGGAACGGTGCTCATCCCCGGCGTCATCACCCATGCGACCAACTTGATCGAGCATCCCGAGCTGGTCGCGCAGCGCATCGTGCGGCTTGCGAAACTCGTGGGACGGGAAAACGTGCTTGCCGGAACCGACTGCGGCTTTTCCCAAGGCCCCTTCAGCGCCAAGGTCCATCCATCGATCCAGTGGGCGAAGCTCAAGGCGTTGGTTGAGGGGGCGGAACTGGCGAGCAAGGAGCTGTGGCCGTAAGGCAGCCGTGACCCGGCCGGTGAATTCGGAGCTAGGCCAGTTAGCCAAAAATTGAGAGGAGAACTTCGTTGAAGCAGAAAGCCAAATATTTTGATTGCCATTTTCATATCATCGACAAGAACTTTCCCGTCGTGCCCAATCAAGGATTCATGCCCGACGCGTTTACCAGCGAGGACTATCTAGACCGCTTGAAGGCGGTCGATCTCTGCGGCGGCGCGGTGGTGTCCGGCTCGTTCCAGGCTTTCGATCAAACTTATCTATTCCATGCTTTGAAAGTGCTTGGGCCGACCTTTGTCGGAGTCACTCAGGTGCCGCAGACCGTTTCAGACAAGGACTTGCAGGAACTCAACAACGCGGGAGTTCGCGCCGTCCGTTTTAACGTCAAGCGCGGCGGTTCGGAAGAACCTCATCATCTGGAACGCATGGCGCGGCGGGTTCACGAACTCGTCGGCTGGCACACCGAGTTGTATGTCGATTCGACCGAGCTGGCCGGTCTTTTTGAAACGCTGGTGTCGTTGCCGGCAGTCAGCATCGACCATCTCGGTCTCTCTAAAGCAGGGTTTCCAACGCTGCTCAAACTCGCGGAAAAAGGCGTGCGGGTGAAGGCCACCGGCTTTGGACGAGTGGACTTCGATGTTCGCGCCGCGCTGGCTGAGCTCTACGCGGCCAATCCACGGGCGCTCATGTTCGGCACCGACCTGCCGTCCACCCGCGCGCCGAGGCCTTATCAAGATGACGATTACACGCTGGTTCTGGAAACGTTGGGAGAAGAAAAGGCCGTGAATGTTTTCTACAAAAATGCCATTGAGTTTTACCAGCCAAAGAAGGCTGAGTAGGAATGCAAGTCTCGCAACGAGCTCGCCGCACATTCGGCACGAATGATGCCGGCTCAAAGGGCAGCCGATAACGTAGTGGAGGTATTTGAGAGATGCGACGAAGCACCGAGCGAATTCTGACCACCCATGTCGGCAGCCTTCCCCGGCCCGCCGATCTGCGGGAAATGTGGTCGAAGCAAACGAGCGGCCCCGCGGAAGAAGCGCTGCAGGCGCGCCTGCGATCGGCTGTGGACGAGGTTGTGCTCGACCAGTTGAAGGCGGGCATCGATATTCCGAACGATGGCGAGTTTGGCAAGCCGATGCGCGCCGCATCGGACCGCGGCGCCTGGGGCAATTACATCTTCAACCGCGTCTCTGGGTTCGTTCCGACGCTGCCGGAAGCGGTCGCGCCCGATGCTGCGGCACCGGGAGCGCCGATGCGAATCGTCGGGGTGCGCTGGGAGCAACGGGAGTTCGCCGAGTTCTACGCCGACACGGGGCTGGGAGCGCCGAGCACGGCCGCGAGCCGCCCGATGTGCGCCGGTCCGATTAGGTATGTCGGACATGAAGCCTTGCGCCGGGACCTCACGAACTTGAGAGCGGCCAAGGACAAAGCCGCCATCGAAGAGGTATTCGTCGCCTCCATTGCTCCCGGCAGCCTGGAGATGTTTTGCCGCGCCCAGAACCGCCACTACCCGAACGCTGAGGCCTTCTTCGAGGCGATCGCCGCCGCGATGCGCGAGGAATATCGGGCGATCATAGAGGCCGGTTTCGTTTTGCAACTCGACGACCCCGGATTGCCCGGCGCGTGGGACATGTTGGACCCACGGCCGAGCCTCAACGAGTACAGGCAGTACGCGATGCTGCGCGTAGAGGCGCTCAACCGTGCACTGGAGGGTATACCGGAGGATCGAGTCCGCTACCACATTTGCTGGGGTAGCTGGCACGGCCCGCACACGACCGACCTCCCTTTGCGAGACATCGCCGATGTGATGCTCAAGGTGAAGGCGCAGGCGTACCTGATCGAAGCCGGCAACGCGCGCCACGAGCACGAATACAAAATCTGGCGCGACATCACGTTACCGGCGGGGAAGATCCTCATTCCTGGCGTGGTGAGCCACGCCACGAATGTCGTCGAGCACCCCGAGCTGGTGGCGGATCGTATCCTCGCCTTCGCCAATATTGTCGGCCGCGAGAATGTCATCGCTGGGACCGACTGCGGCCTCGGCGGGCGGGTGCATCCGCAGATCGCGTGGGCAAAGCTGCATGCGCTATCCGCAGGCGCTGCGCTGGCGAGCCAGAAGCTGTGGGGCGCCTGAGTCGACTTAACGGCCTCACTTCATTCGATAAAAACCTGTCACGAAGGCGCGGAGTCGGCGCGCACCCCTGAGTCGGAGCCACGCATGCACTGATTTGCCACGGAAGATACGGGGAGGTGCCGGACTCTTAGCCGCGTGTTTTGTAAGATCACGCCTTTATTCGATGTGAGGCGGAAGGATAGTAAATCCTTCCTTGTATGCTGCATCTCGAAGCCGGGCGTCGAAGGAAACCAGGTGTCTGTTCATCGGTTGTCGCTGACACCAGTGCAGAGCGGCGGCTAGCTGAAGGGCGTCCGCCGCTCTAAGGGCATGTACGGCCAGCAGCCTCTCCGCGGTGCCGCGAAGTAATTCGCTCGGCTGCACTTCACTCCAGGCGCCGGCCAGTTGTTGCAACACCTGACGTGTCTGGCGTTCGTCTTCGATACGCAGGCTTCCATCGCGGATTTGCCGATTGAGAGCTGAGACACATTCTGTCCTTGTTCCCCACCAAACGACGACCGACGAATCTCCTGTAAGAATTGATTTGGCGCTTCCGGTGTTAGGCTCGATTACCAGAAGCGGGACAATCGCCCAGGTGTCCCAGAACTTCACCAGCCCTCTTCCCGTTCCCGCAGCACCGCTTTAGCAACCAATCCCTTGGGATCGTTGGGTCTCGGGAGTTCCCAAAAGCCCTTCGGTAACTTTCCTGGACCGAGCTTGATGAGACCCTGTTTTTCCATTTCAATCAGTTCATCCGACAACATCTCGGAAGTTTCGGCTGGAGTTAGCTTCGCAATGGGGCGGCCACGTTCGGTGACGAGAACCTCTTCTCCAGCCTTGACCGATCTTAGGTATTTGCTCAGAGACGCCTTCAATTTGGAGACGGTTGTAGTCTTCATATAAGCTCCTACTTAGTCAGTCCTACATGACTATTGTGGTCAATTAAGGATCGCCGTCAAGATCACCGGCAAGTGACCTATTTTTCTTGTGCCGAAGGGATCGCCGTGAGGGAAGTCAGGGGAGCACATGAGGCTATTTTTCCCACATGCTTCAAGAGACAATCAATCGAATGCAGCTCGACCTGCCGATAAAGGAGAACTAGATCAATTAAGCGGAATTGTTTAGCCTGATTCAGTGACGAAGGATGACACTGCCGAGGTTCTGTCGATCGAGGGGCGCGAGGTCCGTGTGACCCACCCCGACAAGCCGTATTTTTCCAAGCAGACGAAGCTCTCGAAGCTCGATCTCGTGCGCTATTATCTGTCGGTCGCGCCGGGCGCTCTTGGTGGAATCCGGGATCGTCCGCTGGTTCTCAAGCGCTTCGTCGACGGCGCCGAAGGCGAGGCGTTCTATCAGAAACGCGCGCCGGCTAAGCGACCCTCGTGGTTGCGCACCGTTACGCTGTCATTTCCATCGGGCCGCAAAGCCGAGGAGGTCGTCGTCGATGACGCAGCGGGGCTAACGTGGGTCGTGAACCTGGGTTGCATCGAGCTACATCCACACCCGGTGCGCTCCCGCGACCTCGAGCATCCGGACGAGTTGCGCGTCGACCTCGATCCAGGTCCTGGCGTCGGCTGGGACGACGTGCGCCGTGTGGCTCTCGAAGTGAAATCGTTTCTCGAAGAGATGGGGCTTCGTGGCTGGCCCAAAACGAGCGGTTCACGGGGCATGCACGTGAACGTGCGGATCGAACCGCGCTGGACGTTCATCGAGGTGCGCCGCGCCGCACTCGCGTTATCGCGTGCAGTCGAGCGGCGCGCGCCGTCCCTGGCTAGCTCGAAGTGGTGGAAGGAGGAGCGCCACGGCGTGTTCCTCGACTACAACCAGAACGCGAAAGACCGCACGACCTGCTCTGCCTATTCCGTGCGCCCGCTTCCCGACGCCCGTGTGTCCACGCCGCTTCACTGGCATGAGGTCCCCGACTGCGACCCAGCCGACTTCACCGTGCTCACGGTTCCCAAGCGCTTCGTGGAGTTGGGTGATCCGCACGCAGGCATCGACACGGCGCCAGGTTCGCTCGAAAAGCTGCTCGAGCTCGCGGCGGAAGACGAGGCGGCAGGTCTCGGCGACGCCCCTTGGCCGCCACACTTTCGTAAGATGGAGGGCGAAGCGCCGCGCGTGGCCCCTTCGCGCGCCCGCTCCGCAGTGAAGAAACCCTCCTCGAAGAAGCCACGCACCCGGGCGCCGCTTCTGGTGGTCGCGAACTCTCCGGACAAAGAAGCGGCCCTCGCCGGTCTGGAAAGGTGGAAGCGTAAGCATCCGGAAGTTGCCGCGCTTCTCGCCATCGACGACGTGCTGATCGACTCCATGCGCGGCAGGTCGTCCACCTG
This sequence comes from Binatia bacterium, assembly GCA_035762645.1. Classification (GTDB taxonomy): domain Bacteria; phylum Desulfobacterota; class Binatia; order UBA9968; family UBA9968; genus DASTOD01. The sequence continues at coordinate 18,888 of DASTOD010000385.1, forward strand.
GACCCGCATCCGAGTGAACCTCAGAAATGTGCCGGAAGGGTTGCGCCCGCCGCAAGAAACCCCCGACCCTGACGAGGATCCAACGCGTGCATGGCGTAGCCGAAGGTAAGAGTTCAAGGTTCAAAAGTTCAAAGTTCAAGGTGTGGGAACGAGGAAACGTTGAACGCGGAACATTGAATCCATTCGTCGAGCTCAGGACAGGCCTTTGAACTGGCTCACCGCTAGCGAAACTCAGCGACCGGCGGTGAAAATCACCGCCAGCTCTTCTGGTGGAACGACTTCGAGCTGGTCATACGTGCAGTCGCTCGGCTTTTTGTCCGTGCGCCACCTGCGAAACTGCGCCGTGTGGCGGAAGCGGCTCCCCTGCATGTGGTCATAAGCGACTTCGACTACCAGTTCGGGACGTAGCGGCTCCCAGGACAAGTCCTTGCCCCCGCTCCAGCGGCTCTGGGCGCCAGGCATGCGGTGCTCGGCCTCACCGCTTGCCGATGCCTGCTCGGCCCAATCTTTCCAAGGGTGAGCGGCCAGACCGTTCTTGCGGTATGGAGCGAGGAATTCCACCAGCTCGCGGCGCTTCTTTTCCGTGAAGCTCGCGCAGACGCCGACATGCTGCAGCGCGCCGGAGTCGTCGTAAAGGCCCAGCAGGAGTGAGCCGACAGCCGTTTGCTCACCTTTTTTGTGCCAGCGAAAGCCGGCAACGACACAATCGCACTCGCGCTCGTGCTTGACCTTGAGCATCACACGCTTATTGGGTTCGTACGCTCCCAAAACCGGCTTAGCGATCACGCCGTCGAGACCAGCGCCCTCGAAGCGACGAAACCAGTCCTGGGCGATGCTTAACTGGCTGGTTGCGGGCGTCAGGTGCAGTGGCGGCGCCACAGATGAAAGCAGCGACTCCAGCATTCGTCGACGATCTTGGAAGGCCATGCCCCGCAGATCTCGGTCCCCTTCCGAGAGTAGGTCGAAAAACACGATCGATGCCGGGATTTCTTGTGAAAGAAGCGTTACCCGCGACTGAGCGGGATGGATGCGAAGCTGCAGGGCGTCGAAGTCGAGCGCGCCATCCTTTGCAACGACAATTTCGCCGTCAAGCACGCAGCGAGCGGGCAACTGTGAACGGAGCGGCTCGAGCAGTTCCGGAAAGTAGCGGTTCAGCGATTTTTCGTCGCGACTCTGGATCAGGACCTCGTCCCGGTCGCGAAACACCAGGGCACGAAACCCATCCCATTTCGGTTCGAATATCCATTGTCCGCCTACCGGTAATTCGCCGACCCGCTTGGCGAGCATCGGCAAAACTGGCGGGTTCAGAGGAAGATGCATACCTCAATCTATACTGCCACTCGCTATGAGCGCTCAAATCGTTTTAGACGTTCAAACCGTTCAAGCCGTTGCGCATCAACGGTCTGGCATTGCAATCTTTCCATTGGAGGGCCCCTGTTTCAATGGCAATTTCCTCACGATCCCTTAAAACCGAAACTCTAGATCTACAATTTCAACACCGTTAAGCTTCGTTAAAGCAGGTTTATTAACAGTGTCCGTGATAGTATGCGAAAAGCAAAGCCGATCTCATTAGACCGCTAGATTTTGATGAAGCTACCGAGGCTCTCATATCCGATGCTCCTGATCGCATTCGGTCTACTCCTGAGCAGCGCAAGCGAAAGCCCAGAACGGGCGAACCCAGACAAAACCGAGCCACAAGGTAAAGAATCGCAATTGCAAACAAATGAATCCACCGATCAATCCGAACCGATCGACCGCTCGCCGCCTACCAGGGTTGATCAGCCTGTCAGTTCTCAACTAAATCCTCCAGCCGCCCAAAGCGAAACAGGCGAACAGAAAACTCAACCGACACGACCAACAGATTCCAATTGGTGGTTCAACCTGTTTGTCGTCGTGTTTACCGGGGGCCTGCTTGGCGTCGGAGTTATGCAGGCCATCCTTTACAAACGACAGGCGACTTCCATGCGACGCGGCCTGAGACTCACGAGACGTGTTGCCCAATCCGCGCAGGATAGTGCCGTTGCCGCCATGGACACTGTCAGTCTGGCTAGAGACAACGCCAAGATTCAAATGCGAGCGTATCTGGAGGTTACTTTTGAGAATACCTTCAACCTGCAAGCGGAAGTTCCCATCTCGGTGGAGTTTAGAATCAATAACCCCGGCTCCACGCGAGCCAAAATTACTTGGTTGAGAACTCAACTGTATTGCGGACCCGGATTGCCCCGCAAAATTGAACGTCCGGACAATGATGATAAATACAAAATTCAAGTACTTGTACCAGCCAACGAATCTATATTTCAGACCATCGGAAGCAACTCTTCCCTCACTCCCGCTCAAAGAGATGATGTTTGGCAAGGTAGGCTGACTCTGGGCGTCTACGGATTGATACTCTATGATGATGTGTTTAAGGACAATCATTTTACTAGATTCTGCTGGATATTTAGCCGAAGAGCTTACAGCGGCAAGGGCGGGTTTGTACTCCCAGATACAGAGGCCGATTTGAACGATGCCGATTAACACACTTCCTTGCGTCGACAAAATACCACTCGCGAGTTCCTGCGTGTCGTTCTCTGTGTCCTCGTGCATCGATTGCGATTGACGACTCGCTGGCTTAGCGATAGCGTGATCGCTGAAATGGGCTAGTGGCAGGTGCTCCACGATTCACGTGTCGGTCTTCGGACCAACGCGGAGCAAACCTGAAACTCACGCCGGAAAAGGAAAACAATGACGCAATTCAGTCCATTACGCGTAGGCCTCATCGGAGCAGCCGGCAGATGGGGGCCGCGTGCGCATGTGCCGGCGCTTAAGGGGGTGTCCGAAGCCGAGCTCTATGCTGTGTGCACCGCGCATGCGGACACCGCGCGGGCCGCGGCCGATAAGTTCGGCGTGACGCGCGCGTACGGCAACGACAAAGGGTTAAACGACGATCCGGAGGTCGAAGCGGTGGTGGTCGCGGTGCGCGTGCCGGCGCACTATGAGCTTACGAAAAAGGCCATTGAAGCGGGCAAGCACGTCTTCTGCGAATGGCCCCTCGGCGCGAATACCAAAGAGGCCGAAGAACTCGCGGCGCTGGCGCGCAAGAAAAACGTGCGCACCATGGTCGGCTTGCAGCGCCGCGCCTCTCCCGCTTATCTGTACATGCGCGAGCTGATCCAGCAAGGTTACGTCGGAGAGGTGCTGGCGGTGAACATGACGCTGATGGGCAGCGGCGTGTTGACCCGCACCGCGGATCGCACCTGGCAACGCGATGTGACGCTGGGCGCGAACACGCTGACGATTACGTTCGGGCACGTGTTTGACGCCATGTGCATGGTGGTCGGCGAGCTGGCCGAAGTGTCCGCCATCGTCACCACGCAGGTGCCGCAGTGGTTCGAGACCGATACGAAAAAGTACGTGGACGTCACCTCGCCCGACAACATCGTCGTTCAGGGTCGGCTCGAAAACGGTGCCATCGTCAACGCCTATGTCGGTGTGCATCCGTACCACGGCAGCGGCCACCGCTTCGAGATTTACGGCAGGGACGGCACGCTGTCGATGATCGGCGGCGGCGAGGGTGGCGAGGAGCTCCGGCGCAAGATCATGGGAGGAAGCAAAGACGACAAGGCGTTGCAAGAGCTGCCCGTGCCGGAACGATTCACGTGGGTGCCGGAAGCCGTGCGCAACAACAGTCCCGCGTACGACGTGGGCCAGATGTGGGTCAAGTTTGCTGAAGCGATACGCACCGGCTCGCCCATCGAGCCCGACTTCGATCACGCGGTGCGCCGCCATCGAACGTTGGATGCCATCGTGCGCGCGTCGCAGACGGGGCAACGCCAGAAGATTGTGTTGTAGCGGCAATCGATTTCGCGCAATCCGAATACCTCGCGCAAAGACATCGAGTAGAGAGGAGGCGCGTTGCTGTGCAGG
>DASTOD010000386.1:0-2732 GCA_035762645.1 Binatia bacterium
CCGTCGAATCTAAAGAACCCGCCAAAAACAGAGTTTACGTTGCGCCACGCTGGGTGGACAGCGAGTATGGAGTGCAGGTCTTAGAGCCAGGATACTGGACCGACCCCAAGCAAGCGGCAGGGCGTTGAGCCAACGAAGGTCCAGCCGATCAGGGGGCCAACCACCCCACGGGAGGCCGAGAGGCTGTCGGTTCTCCCTGGGGTAGAAGCAATCATCGCACCCGGCTTGGAGAAGTTGCCTTTTTCGGGGCCTGTGGATTAGATTCCGGCACGTCTTACAAATCCATCCAGAAGGAGAGGACGCCATGAAAATAGCTCGTTTTCTTCTTCCCTGTCTCTTTTTGTCCGGGTACGTGGCCGCTCAGCCCGCGCCGCAAACCAAAAGCAGCGAGCTCAAAGACGCGACGCCTTCGCCTGCTTTCCAAGAAAGAGATTTTTGGCACTTCAAAGTCACCGCACGATTAACACCGGGAGTTAGTCATTCACGGGCTTTAGAAGATGGAATCTACGTTCTTCGTTACGCCGGGGGAAAAATCCAGGTGCGGCGACTTATTGACGGAGACGAACAACCAGCCGGCCGCCGACCGGTGCTGCTTGCTTTACTTGGCCTGAGCGAGGCCGAAGCATATCAGACTCTTAAATTTCCGCTCTCCGTCGGGCAAACGTGGCGCTACACGTACGAGGCAGACGGGCCGCGGAAAATACGAACGAGAAATGTAGAGGTGCGTGTTGCTGGAATCGAACAAATCAGCACCCCTGCGGGGGTTTTTCAGGCTTTTCGAGTAGAGAAATGGGAAAATTGGAGTTCGGGTGGCCCCAAGTGGGGGGTGAAGGTACACAACGTACCGACGGTCTATTTTTACAGTCCTGAAACGAAAAGTATCGTCAAATATACCTTGGAAGATGAATCTGGACGGATGACAGATATCGAGCTAATCAAATTCGGAACGTCTCGTTCGGATCAAGGATGAAATCCAGACAGCAACGGGAACGAGCAAGGCATAGAAGCCCCGGTCAAGAAGCAGCGACGTCCGTCAGAAAATAGAGTTCTTCATTCCTCTCGTTCAACTCGCCTGGTCCGTGATCTTTGGATAGATTACGCTCACCTGTTCTCAGTCGATTCGGTGTCGGAATTCGTCCGCGCCAGTCAGCCGCCTGAGGCGAATCAGGCTAGGGCTGAAGCGTGGTCAGATCCAATGCCGGTGAGAGCGAGCGGGAAGGGGACACAGCCGGGAGTGTGATGCTCCCTTTGATTCTACTGGACAACCGGCAACGAACAGCAGTAAGAATGCGGGCATGCATTACAAAGTCATCGCCTTTTTTGTCGTTAGTTTCGCTTTCACATCATTTCACGTCCCAGACGCGCAGCAGCCGGGGAAGGTAAGCCGAATAGGCTGCTTATTACCAAACGCTTCTTCCGATCCTATTACTCAGTCCCGGCTTGAAGGATTTCGGAAAGGGCTGAGAGATTTAGGCTACAATGAGGGAAAAAACATAGCCATCGAGTACCGATTCGCAGGGGGCAAACTCGATCAGCTCCCCCGCCTTGCCGAGGAACTGGTCCATCTTAAGGTGGATGTCATTGTAACTGGAGGGAATGAAGCCATACGGGCTTCCAAGAAGGCGACCAGCACGATTCCTATTGTCATGGCCTTTAGCGGTGATCCTGTCGGCACCGGGTTTGTCGCCAGTCTGGCGCGGCCGGGGGGCAATATCACGGGATTAACATCCATCAGCCAAGAGCTAGTCGGAAAACGGTTTGAAATACTGAAGGAGGTCGTGCCCCAAGTCTCGCACGTAGCCATGCTTTGGAATCCGGAGAATCCCCTGCCTGGTTCGACAGCGAAGGAGATCGAGGATACAGCGAAGACGTTACGAGTGACGTATCGGATCCTTGAGGTGAGAGAGCCCAGTGATTTTGAGAGCGCGTTCTCAACCATTAGGAAAGAAGGTGCAAGAGCCCTTGTGGTCCTACCAGGCGGATTCATGACTACTCACCGAAAGCGGATCGTGGAACTCACGGCCAAAAATCGAATTCCAGCAGTCTACGGGAACAGCCGGTTTGTGGAGGCCGGGGGCCTTATGTCCTATGGGGCCGCCCGCTTAGAAGACTTCCCGCGGGCAGCTTACTATGTAGACAGGATTTTGAAAGGCTCCAAGCCCGCCGATCTTCCCGTAGAGCAGCCGACGAAATTCGAGTTGGTCATTAATCTGAAAACGGCGAAGCAGATCGGTCTGACGATTCCGCCGAACGTGCTGGCAAGGGCGGACAAGATCATTAAATAGCAAGGAGCTAAGCGCAAAGGGCAAAGAGCAATAAAAACGGACAGAAACCTTATGAGAAAGACAATCATTGGCTTTACGCTTAGCGCTTTGCTCTTAGCACTTTGCTCGCTGTCCGAGGCGCAGCAGCCGAAGAAAGTCCCTCGGATAGGGTATCTATCTGGCAACTTCCCTTCCTCTATCGCGTCGCGCACAGAGGCATTCCGGCAGGGTCTCCGCGACCTTGGGTATGTCGAAGGGAAAAACATTGTCATCGAGTATCGATATGGAGAGGGAAAACTCGAGCGTCTCCCTACGCTTGCGGCCGAGCTGGTGCGTCTCAAGGTAGACGTTATCGTCACGGTTGGTCCGGCATCAACCCGTCCCGCCAAGGAAGCAACCGTAGCGATTCCCATTGTCATGGCGCAAGTTAACGATCCTGTGGGCAATGGGTTTGTCGCCAGTCTTGCG
>DASTOD010000387.1:0-3335 GCA_035762645.1 Binatia bacterium
GGCGACGCCGCTGGTGGTTTCAGTGCACTCGGTCGTCAGCTTCGACTTCGCCGTGTCGCTTCTGCCCGGCTGGCACTCGACGATCTTTCCGCCCTACTTCGTCGCCGGAGCGATCTATTCCGGATTCGCCATGGTGCTGACGCTGGCCATCCCGTTGCGTGCGGCGTATGGCCTCCAGGATTTCATCACCTCGCGCCATCTGCAAAACATGGCGAAGGTTCTTTTGGCGACCGGCTTGATCGTCGCGTACGGCTACCTGATCGAATCTTTTATGGCCTGGTACAGCGCGAATGATTTTGAGCGCTATATGATGAGAAACCGCGCGTTTGGACCTTACGGTATTTTTTACTGGGCGCTGATTTTTTGTAACGTCATTGTGCCGCAGTTCTTATGGTCGAATCGCATCCGATCCAACACGGTCGCGCTGTTTGTCATCGCGCTCATCGTCAACGTGGGCATGTGGTTGGAGCGTTTTGTCATCGTCATCACGAGCCTGCATAGAGATTTTTTACCGAGCTCGTGGGGAATGTATGCGCCGACCGTCTGGGACTGGGCCACGTTCTTCGGAACCATCGGGCTCTTTTTCGCGCTGTTGTTCCTGTTCATCCGTTTCCTGCCGATGATCTCGATTTTCGAGATGCGCACGTTGCTGCCGCAAGCGGAGGTAAGGGAGGGAAGGGAATGATGGAGGATTAATGCGCCGAGCGAAATTCGAAACAAGGTAAAGAGATGAACCACGAACGCCGTCCCCCCATCTACGGCCTGATGGCCGAGTTTGAAAATCCCCAGGATCTCGTCGATGCCGCGCGCCGGGCGCGCGCCGAAGGGTACCGAAAAATGGATGCCTATACGCCGTTCCCGGTCGAAGGGCTCGCCGACGCGCTCGAACTCGGCAGCACGCGAGTCCCCCTGATTGTCCTGATCGGTGGTCTGATCGGGGCCTCGCTTGGATACTTCATGCAGTACTATCTGATGGCGGTCGATTATCCGGTAAATGTGGGCGGCCGCCCCTATAACAGCTGGCCGGCTTTCATTCCCGTTACCTTTGAAATGACTGTTTTAGTGGCCGGCCTCTCTGCGGTTTTAGGCATGCTGGGTCTGAACGGCCTGCCCATGCCTTATCACCCGGTCTTCAATGTCCCGCGTTTTGCGCTCGCAACTCGAGATCGTTTTTTTCTTTGTATCGAAGCCACCGATCCTCGGTTCGACCGCGAAGGAACCAGACGATTTCTGGAACGACTGCTGCCGCGGGTCGTGGTCGAGGTGGAACATTGATGATTTTGGATACTTCGACCTGGCTCAGTACAGGTTTTGCATTTTCGATTTTCGTTTTGCGCTTTCTGAGACTAATGCCTGTTGCCTATTGCCTGTTGCCTTTTTTAATAATCGGATGTCGCCAGCAAATGGCCGATCAACCCCGCTATGATCCGCTCGAAGCAAGCACCTTTTTCAAAGACGGCCAGTCCGCCCGGCCGCTGCCGCCGGGAACGGTCGCTCGGGGCGAGCTTAGGTTGGATGCGCACCTGTATCACGGAATCGCAGACGGTGTTCCCGCCAAGAGCTTCCCCTTCCCGGTCACGCTGCCGGTGTTGCAGCGAGGCCAGGAGCGCTTCGATATCTACTGCGCCCCCTGTCATAGCCGGACGGGCGACGGCGACGGCATGATTGTGCGGCGTGGTTTTACCCGGCCTCCTTCATTCCACAGCGAGCGCCTGAGGGAGCTTCCCCCGGGCCATGTTTTCCGAGTGATCAGCGACGGATTGGGCGCGATGCCCAACTACCGCCATCAAATTACTTCCCACGACCGCTGGGCCATCGCCGCCTACATCCGAGCCTTGCAATTGAGCCACAACTCGTCTGTGGCGGACGTGCCTGCGGACAAACGCGCGGAATTGGAACGAGGACAACCGTGATGGAAGCCGCCGGCTACCGGTTGCAAGGTTGGGAGCGCTTGCAGCGCGGTTCGCTCCTTGTCGGGGTCATCGCCCTCACGCTTTGCGTCCTCGGCGCCTTCTCTAGCCGAGCGCAGTTCTTTTATTCGTATCTCATGGCGTTTTCCTTTTGGCTCGGCATTGCGCTCGGCTCGCTGGGCATTTTCATGCTTCACAATTTAACCGGCGGCGCCTGGGGGGTGGTGATCCGTCGACTGTTGGAGTCGGGAATGCGCACGCTGCCGCTGATGGCGGTGTTCTTTCTGCCGCTGCTGTTCGGCCTCGAACATTTATACGAGTGGGCCCGGCCGGAAGCCGTCGCCAATGATCCGGTCTTGCAGCATAAGAGCGCCTACTTGAATGTTCCCTTTTTTCTGCTGCGCTCGGCGCTTTATTTCGCGCTATGGATCGGCGCGGCTTATTTTTTGACCCAATGGTCCCGCGATCATGACCGGACGGCCAATCCGCGGTTGATCGAGCGGCTCCGAATCCTTAGCGGCCCGGGCCTCGCTCTGTACGTCCTCACCATCACGTTCGCTTCCATCGATTGGGTGATGTCACTCGAGCCGCACTGGTTTTCGACGATTTACGGCGTCCACTTCCTGGGCAGCCATGTGCTCTCCGCGTTCGCGTTGATGATTTTCCTCGCGGGATGGCTGGCCCGCGGCGAGGCGCTGTCAACTCTCTTTCACGCCTCGCACTTCCATGATTTGGGAAATCTTCTTCTCGGTTTCGTCATGCTGTGGGCTTACTTTGCATTTTCGCAGTATCTGATTATCTGGTCCGGCAACCTGCCGGAAGAGATCACCTGGTACCTGCGCCGAACGCGCGGAGGCTGGGAGTGGATCGCCCTTGCCCTGATCGTATTCCACTTTTTTCTGCCGTTTTTCCTGTTGCTCATGCGCGGCATCAAACGGCGCGTTCCGGCGCTCTGCGCGCTTGCCGCGGCCATCGTCGTCATGCGGTTCTTGGACGTTTTCTGGTATACGCTGCCGGCTTTCCATCCGGGTGCATTGCACATTCATTGGCTGGATATTGCGGCTCCGATCGGGCTCGGCGGCGTATGGCTGGCGGTCTTTATTTGGCAGTTGCGTCCGGTATCTTTAATTCCCTTAAATCACCCCTCGACAAAGGAGATCTTGGAAGGTGGACACTGAGCCCGTACCCGCGCGCGATCATCCCGATGTCGGCCATGATCGAAGCGACGTCAATGTTCGCGCGATCGCGGCGTTTGGCGTCGCGCTCGTCGTCGTCGCCGTCGTAATCCATCTCGCGCTCTATTGGCTATTGGCATACTACGAGAGGAGCGCGGCCAGGCGCGCGCCCGCAATCAGCCCAATGCAGGCCGAGCGGCAGCTTCCTCCGCCGCCCCGCTTGCAGGTCTCGCCGCCCGCCGATTTGGCC
>DASTOD010000388.1:0-6520 GCA_035762645.1 Binatia bacterium
TATCAGCCATACGCGAACTTCGCGGTTCGTAGCTGAAGTCGTTTTTGAACAGCTTGATCCGACAATGTGACTTGTAGTCTCGGATTTCGGGTCTCGGGTTCAACGCGAGACCCGAGACTCGAGACCCGAAACGCTTTAAGAAGTGATAATGGGAATGCAATTCTGCCTTCATGGCTCCGCACGCACAGTTCAGGAGGCGGTCGAGCGGGCTCAACGCGCTGAGGCTCTGGGGTTTGAAGCGATCTTCTTTGCCGATAGCCACATGAATAACGTCGACCCCTATCAGGCGATGGCCATGTGCGCCGCGCAGACGAAAAAAATCCGCCTCGGCACCGCCGTCACCAACATGGTGTATCGAGACCCGACGATCACCGCCAACTCTTTCGCCACGCTGAACGAAATCTCCGAAGGCCGCGCCATTATCGGCATGGGCACCGGCGACGGCCCGGTCTATAGCTTGGGGCGAACCGCGACACGTCTCGCCGATTTCGAGCAGGGTTTGAAAATCATCCGCGACCTTCTTCACGATCGCGGCCTCACCGTCCCCAGAGGAAAAGAACGCACCTCCGGCACGGTCAAATTAAAAGTCGGCAGGCGCCCGGTGCCGCTCTTTATCTCCGCCGAAGGGCCGCGCACTCTACGGCTCGCCGGCCGGGTTTGCGACGGGGTGATTCTAGGCACAGGATTCGATGCGCGTGTCCTCCAATGGGCCCGCGGGCGCATCGCCGAGGGCGCTCACGAGACCGGCCGCGACGCCGGAGCCATCGATATCATGCCGGCGGGCATGATCTGCGTCGACGACGTCGGCGCTCGCGCGCGCAAGCGCGTGCGCGCCCGCATGGCGAACCGGGCGCACCATAATTTTCGCTTCACGATGGAAACGGTGCCGGAGAGTGAGATTGGCGGCGTTGAAAAGTTTATGGAAGGTTTCGATATCTCAAAACCGATTGAAGAACGGGTCGATCCCGATTTAATAACGGACTATCTGCTTCAGCGCTTTACGATCGCCGGCACGCCGGAGGAATGTGCCGCGCGGGTAAAGCAACTCGAATCGGCAGGAATCCAGCGCATCTTGTTGACGCCACCGAATACTATCTATAACGAAACGATGGAGGCTTGGGGACGGCGCGTCATGCCGCTTTGCGGGTAAGTGGGCTTGAAGCATCCCCATCTTGGTCTTTTCCCGGTCCCAGACTGTGTCGCAATCTGCGTAATGGGTTGTCATCCCGAACGCATGTGAGGGATCTAAGAGAGATCTCTCTCTTCGGTCGAGACAAGGATTTCTCCCTGCGGTTCGAAATGACAGAAAACGCGATGGAGACAGTGTTTCCGTATTGCGACACAGTCTCTCAAGGGGGAAGAGAATTGGTTAACACTCTCAGAATTCTATGCGATCATGAAATATTCACCGCCGTTACATTGAGTTCGTGTATCTGAACCGATATGATCGGGAATCCAGAACGAAATTATGACTGGACCCCCGATGAATACGTTCGGGGGTGACAACTTTTTAATACCCGGTAGCTCGCTGCACAGAATGCGACGAGGCATTCGGGAAATGACGGACACTGTACAACCTGCCTGCAACCGAACCGAAGAAATTTAAACGAAGTGAGGAGATTTTCATGCGGTTAAAGATATGGGCAACCATCTTAACGCTCGCTATTTCACAAATATTCTTTGCATCCCGTGACGTTGCCGCTCAAACGGGCAAGGACGTCAAGAGCATCAAGAACGGCTCCGTAGTTAGCCTGCAATACACCCTTTCGGGCGAGGACGGAAAAACCATTGAATCGAACAAAGGAAAAGAGCCCCTCAAGTACACTCACGGCTCTCGCCAGATCATTCCCGGGCTGGAAAAGGAGTTGGCTGGAATGAAAGTAGGCGGTGAAAAGCGCGTCAAGGTTAAACCCGAAGACGGTTACGGGCCGGTGAACCCGCAAGGGTTTCAAGAATTTCCGAAAGAAAAAATCCCCGCCAACGGACTGAAGGTCGGCGCCGTGTTGATGGCCCAAGGCCCTCAAGGCCAGGCGATACCGGTCAAGGTCAAGGAGATCAAAGAGAAAACAGTAGTTTTGGATCTGAACCATCCGCTCGCAGGAAAAACGCTCACGTTCGATGTCAAAGTTTTGGACATTGAATCGCCGCAACCTGCACAGCCGGCACAGCCGGCGAAGTGATCAGCGTTAGGCGTGAGGCGTTAGGAGTGAGGCGCCAGAGCTAAAGAAACGTGAGGGGTAAGCGGTGAGGCGTGAGGAGAGGGGCTATATAAATGATAACCGTGAGGGGTAAGGGGTGAGGCGTGAGGAGAGGGGCAAGCGGGATTTTAGAAAATGCACAGCGCCAAAGCTTTCAATGAATTTATTCCGGGGCACTAGATGCGGCTGGAAGAATTCGCCTCACGGATTAGAGAGAGCCGTGACATTGTTTTCTTCACCGGGGCCGGAATCAGCACCGAATCGGGCGTGCCTGACTTCCGTAGCCCCGGCGGTGTCTGGACGAAATACCAGCCGGTCTACTTCGACGAGTTCATGTCCAGCGAAGCGGCCCGCATTCAGCACTGGAAGCTAAAAAAAGAAACTCACGAACTTTACAAGAAAGTAAAACCGAACATCGGCCATTATGTGATCCGGGATTTTGACAGCCGCGGGCAGCTTCTGGGACTTATCACGCAAAATATCGATGGTCTCCACGGTTTGGCCGGAGTGCCGCACGAGAAGATTGTCGAGCTTCACGGCACCGATCGCCTGGTGAAATGCCTTCGCTGCGAGAGGTCTTTTGATCCCGAAGAAATCTACGGGACGATCATCGGGGACTTTACGCCGCCGACGTGCGACGCCTGCGGCGGTTTTTTGAAGTCCGCGAATGTCTCCTTCGGGCAGCAAATGCCGGCGCAGGCCATGCAGCAAGCTCACGCCTGGAGCGAAGCCGCGGATCTTTTCATCGTCATCGGTTCCTCACTCCAAGTCCAGCCCGCCGCTTCCTTTCCGGTCATCGCGAAACGAAACGGCGCTTTCCTCGCCATCATTAACCGTGACGAAACCCCGCTCGACGATTTAGCCGATTTCATCGATCACGGCGCCATCGGAGAATTCTTCTCCCGGCTGAAGGTGCTGGTATCGGACGCCTCTGGCCAGTGAGGCGTGAGGCGCGAGGCGTAAGGCGGCAGCCTAAATGCGCGTGAAGTGCGAGCCCTGCCAATCCCCCTCTTTGAAAAGAGGGGCAAGGGGAGATTCGCCGACTTGCGAATCCCCAAAATCCCCAAAGCTCTAAAAAACCTCCTCATGGTTCGACACACTCACCACGGGCATATGGCACAATCGAAATGTTAAGTACTTAACCGTCCTGACGAGGGGCAACGGCCATTTTTTGACAGCTTCGCGTCTGAAAAAAGAAGACTAGGCGCGACGGCTAATTTTTTGTTGTCAGCGAGAAGAACTTAAGCAATACTTGTGGGAATTTGTGTTATAGCCGTGACGCTCCCCTGTGTTAACGGACGCTGTTCAGGTCGCGGCGGAAAACTTGTTTGGCAGAAAGGAGGAAACCTTGGGCTATATCGGATCCACTTTGTTGCCCGACGAGCAAATCGTTTACAGGGCCAAACTGCATTGGAAGATATACTGGCAACCTTTGGTCTTTATCCTGATCGGTATCGCTCTCCTTGGCTTGCATGTTGTCGTCGGAGGCATTGCGATCCTTATGGGCCTACTGATTGGCCTTCGAGCATTGATTGAATACAAATCTTCCGAATTTGGCGTAACCACCAAAAGGGTCATCATCAAGGTCGGTTTTTTCCGCCGGCGAACTCTGGAACTGCTGTTACGCCAAGTGGAAGCGGTTTCCGTCGAGCAAAGCGTGCTCGGCCGCCTCTTCGGTTTTGGCTCTCTAACGCTGACCGGAACCGGCGGCGTTAAGGAAGTGTTCCATAATATCGCGGCCCCCCTAGAGTTTCGCCGGCGTATTCACGGCCAAGCGGTCTGATCCCCTCACCTCGTTCCCACCACCCAAGAGTTTCGAGTCTCGTGTCTCGCGCGGCGGACCACCAACTCGAGACTGCAAACCCAAACCGAAAGGGCCTCTGTGGCAAAAGAATAAAGTATCTTTTTCTGGGTACAGCTATGTGATAGCCATTTAAAGTAGGGCTTAGATGGCGCAGATCTTTCACCCGAGCACCAATACGATTTCAAAAGTAAGTATTTTCGGCGCCATTTTCCTTGCTATCGGGCTGCTTTGGGTGTTGGCGGCGATTTATCGTTCCTCCTATGTCACGGCGGCCGGTGTCGCGCGCGAGCAGCCGATCCCTTTCAGTCACCAACATCACGTCGGCGGTTTGGGGATCGACTGCCGGTATTGCCACACCTCGGTGGAAAAATCCTCGTTCGCGGGAATTCCTGCCACCGAGATCTGTATGAATTGCCACTCACAGATCTGGGCCGACGCCGACATGCTGCGGCCGGTGCGCGAAAGTTTTCGCACTGGAACGCCCATTCGTTGGGTTCGGGTGCACAACTTGCCTGACTTTGCCTATTTCGATCATGGTATTCATGTGAGCAAGGGGGTCGGCTGCGTCACCTGTCACGCGCGCGTCGACCGCATGCCGCTGATGAGGCAGGCCGAGTCGCTGCAAATGGAGTGGTGCCTGGGATGTCACCGCAATCCAGCGCCTTTCCTGAGACCGAAGGAATTTATCTCGAGCATGGAATGGCAGCCGCCGGGGGACGTGGCGTTCGGCCGGCAGCTCATGGAGCAATACGGAATCGAAGGCCCCGAGCATCTTCTTAGCTGCTCTACATGTCACAGGTGAAGATTGGGAACTGGAGTGATGGAGTGTTGGGAATGGGGAGTGATGGGAATGGGGAATGGAGTGATGGGTCATGAAATAATGACAAACCCGCGCTCGTCACGATCTGTTACAAGCAACAATCATGGAAATTGACGCTCAACCGCTCGATCTCGCATCGATTCGTGCGCGGCTGCATGAGCTTCGCGGCGACCCGTACTGGCGCAGTCTTGAAGAGCTGGCCGGAACGGAAGAGTTTCAAAAATTCTTGCATGCAGAGTATCCCAGCCAAAGGGCGGAGTGGCTCGATCCGGTCAGCCGCCGGCAGTTTCTGCGGTTGATGGGAGCATCGCTCGCTTTGGGTGGACTGACTGCCTGCGCTGCGCCGCCTACCGAAACCATCGTTCCCTACGTCCGGCAGCCCGAAGAAATCGTGCCCGGAAAGCCGCTGTTCTTCGCAACCGCCATGTCCATCAAGGGATTGGCCAAAGGCCTTCTCGTCGAGAGCCACATGGGACGTCCGACCAAAGTGGAAGGAAATCCCCTTCATCCGGCGAGCCTGGGAGCCACCGATGCGTTTGCCCAAGCGTCGATACTGACACTCTATGACCCCGATCGTTCATCAGCGTTAACCCATTTGGGAAGAATCAGACCCTGGAGCCAGTTTCTTATCGCCATGCAACAATTGCGCAGCGAACACACACAATCAAAGGGAGAAGGCCTGCGTATTTTGACGGGCACGGTCGCCTCGCCGACTCTCGGGGAACAGCTGCGCAGTTTACTGAAGGAATTCCCCGCGGCCAAATGGCATCAGTGGGAGCCTGCGGGCCGTCACCATACCCGCGCCGGAGCTCGCCTTGCGTTCGGCGAATACGTCGAGACGCAATATCGCCTGGCCAAAGCCGACGTGATCCTCGCCTTCGACGGCGACGCCATCGGCTGTGAGTTTGGCGATCTCCGGTCGATGCGCGAATTCGCGCAAAGGCGCAAGGCGGGCGAGGGCGATCCACCCATGAACCGCCTCTATGCTGTGGAGAGCACGCCCACAAGCACTGGCGCGGCGGCGGATCACCGGCTGCGTTTGAGCGTGAGCGACACCGAACGCTTTGCGCTCGCTCTGGCCGGGCGGCTAGGTGTCAAGGGCGTGCCAACGAACACGAGCCTTCCTGAAGCGCAACAAAAGTGGCTCAGCGCGCTCGCGCGCGATCTCGAAACGCACCGCGGCGCGAGCGCTGTCCTGGTGAGCGAGCCGCAGGCGCCTTCCATCCATGCGCTCGCTCACGCCATCAACGCCTCCCTCGGTAACATCGGCCGGACAGTCGTCTATACCGAACCGGTCGAAGTCAACCCGGTCGATGAAATCGCTTCCTTGCGCGAGCTTGTGGACGACATGGATGCAGGCTTGGTCGACGCGCTGCTGATACTCGGCGGAAATCCGGTCTACACGGCGCCGGCGGATTTTCGTTTCGCAGAAAAGCTCAACAGAGTTCGGCTGCGTATCCACCTGGGGCTTTACAACGACGAGACCTCGGCTTTCTGCCACTGGCATGTTCAGGGCGCGCATTACCTGGAAGGGTGGAGTGACGCGCGCGCTTACGACGGCACGGTCACGATCGTGCAGCCTCTGATCGCGCCGCTCTATGGCGGCAAAACGGACCACGAGCTGCTCGCGACCTTAAGCGGACGACCGGAGCAGTCGGGCTATGACCTCGTGCGGGAGTACTGGAGAAGCCGGCTGGG
>DASTOD010000389.1:0-2975 GCA_035762645.1 Binatia bacterium
GTGACCGGTTACAAAGGAAGCCTCGTCGGAGACGAGAAAGAGAACGCCGTAGGCGATTTCCTCGGGGCGTCCCATGCGCAAAAGCGCTTTGTTGCTACTTCCCATCTTTTGCCGCTGTTCCTCCGTCATCCCTTCGCCCAAAGTGGGTTTCGGCGGAAAGCCGCGAAAGCGCGGCGTCTCGATGGCCCCTGGGCAAACACAGTTCACGCGAATGCCGTACTGGCCGTAATCCAAGGCCATCTCTCGTGTCAGATTAATAATCGCTGCTTTCGTGGCGCAATACCCCGGGTAGTCAGCCGAAGCCAAAAGCCCGAATGTCGAAGCCGTCGTAACGATGTTGCCGCTGCCTTTTTTGATCAGGTGAGGCAGTACGGCGCGCGCTCCGCGAAACATAGCGTTTAGGTTGACGTTGAGGACAAAGTTCCACTCGTCGTCCGTATGCTCGTGAATCTTCTTACGAATTCCAGCCCCGGCGTTATTGTACAAGATATCCACACCGCCAAACTTTTCTAAAGCCGTAGCCACCATCCGATCGCAATCGGCCTGTTGGGTGACATCGATCTCTGCGAAGACGGCCTGGCCGCCATCCTGCTCGATCAGTTTGTCGATGCGGGGTTGGATCGTCTCCTGAATATCGCAACACACTACTTTGGCCCCTTCGCGGGCGAAGAGTCGCGCCGTGGCGCGGCCGATGCCGCTGTTAGCCCCGGTAATGATCGCGATTTTTCCTTGGAGGCGGCCGAGCCCTCCCCTTAACATTGGGTGTTCTATGTCTGCCATAGGTGAACCTCCTTGAAGATATGCCAAATTAGTTTGGAGGATGGAAGATTGAGGATCGAGGATAGCAAGGGAGAAAAAACTGCAATTAGCGCTCCGCCGATCTGCAGAAATCATCCGCGCGTTGGATCATGCGATTGAGCATAGCCCCCACCTTTTGCCACACCTCATTTAGCGCGCGATGCTGGTTCCGGTCCAAGTACTCACAGTCCACCGCGTGGTCGAGCCAAGCTTGCGTTTCCATGGCTTCGCCCATGGCCTCGTCAATCTTGTTGATGAATGCTGCCCGATACCTCCGGCGTGCCCAGGCTTCTGCAATCATAGCATTGACTGCGCGCGACGAGCGACGTATCTGGTCGGTTAGCGAAAACCGTTCTTCCTTCGGAAAGGATTTGGAGACTACAAAAATCTTCTTGGCCTGCTCGCGTGCAATTACATAGACTTCCAAATCACGAAAGCTTTTTATTATCGCCATTCGCCTCCATCCTCCATCTTCGATCCTCAATCCTCGTTACCTGCGATATAGCTGTTTAATAAATCCGGACGCTTCGATTTCCCGTACGAGACTCATGTCTACGAAAGCCTTGGGATCCGCCGCTGCGGCCTTCGGGTCGCGTGGAGCGAGATCGTCAAGCATTGTTTTCACACCGGCCGGAGTCGGGTACGGGGCTTCGTTAAAGACCGGAATGTAGGCGTTATACGCGCGATCGAGAGCTTCCGGATTGGAGATACCCAGGTTTTTCCGGAAGAGCGCCTTGGCGCCCTCTTTATCGGTCTTGAGGTAATGGATCGCCTCGATCATCGCGCGCGTGAGCTTCAGCATCAGGGGCCGCTTTGACCTGACGATAGCCTCGCGTGTCAGAATTCCATTCCACCAGAAAGGAATATTCAAGGTGTTGATGGAAAAAAGCTTCCTTAAACCCAGGCTTTCACCCTCGCGCACAAACGGCTCCGACATGATCGTAAACTGAGTAACGCCCTTGACAAGCGCCGCAAATCTCTCCGGGTTGCCGCCGGCGGGGATGATCCTGACGTCTTTCTCGGGATCAATGCCGAGCTTGCGAAGAGCGAGGCGAAGGCCCAGATCCGAAGTGCTCCCCAATCGGTTCACCCCTCCGATTTTGCCCTTCAATTGTTCAACGCTTGTAATGGTGGGGATCGATACGATGAAGTCCACGAAAGTTGGAACCACGCCGACAATCAAAACCGAATCGGCTCCGGCCAGCCGGGAGCTTGTTAGTGTTGTCACTGAAATGCTCGCCGCGTCAATTTCACCGGCGAGGAGCGCCTGAAGAACCGTTGGGCTTGCGCCGATGCTTATGATTTCGGGTTGGAGACCTTGCTTTTCGAGCAGCTTCTTTTCCTGCATTGCCCAAATGGGGCTATTGGAAGGACTGGCGCCTGCCCATGCCAATCGAATTCGCTCCTGAGACAAGACTGCGCTGGCAAAGCCAAGCGATAGTACCAAAACAAAGATCGATGCGGGTAATCGTCTCGGCATATTGAATCTCCTAGCAGGCTGCTTAAAAAGGATAGGAATGCTTCGAGAACCGCAGCATGAACGGAATTTTCTTAATCATTTCAACCTCTCTCCGTTCGTCCTGAGCAGCCGGTCGAAGGACTCCGAGAGAGTTTTTCAGCAGCCTGCTAGATTCTCCTAGCGCCCGCTTGTGATGCGGCACCACACGGCTTGTTGGAGTCCGACAGAGTAGGAAGCATTGCTTTTTTTAGTTTTCCGTTTCGAACTCGAGACGCGAAACACGAGACCCGAGACGTTCAGCGAATGCCGCCGACGCTAACATTTTGAGTTCGGGGTGGTCAAGGCTGGCCTGTGGTGATGTACTCTTGTGAGTCCGTTGTAGGGCGCGTTTTCAACCAAAGCTTTAATTGTACGTTGACTCAATGGTCCGATTGTTGTAGCGGTTTGCCAGGAGGAACCCGCTCATGGCGAACAAAGGAATCCTGGTTACGGGAGGTACGGGCTTGGTGGGCGCCTATGCGGTCGCCATGCTGCTCGAGCGCGCTGAAAAGCCGGTGGTTTTCGATATCGCCCTGAACGAGCGACTGCTCCGTGCGGTGGGAGTGGATATCGGCGCGGTAACGATGATTCGCGGCGACATGCTGGATCTGCCCGCTTTGATTGCGGCGATCCGCGAAAATGATGTGGATCGCGTCATCCATCTCGCAGCATTCCTGGG
>DASTOD010000390.1:0-8247 GCA_035762645.1 Binatia bacterium
TGGCGCTGGCCCTGCTGATGCTGCTCTCGCCTGTATTGCGTTGCCTATTGAGCCATAAAGTCGGGGAGATTCTGAAGCCGGTGCCGGAGCCGGGAGTGCGAGGTGACAAGCCCGGTTTGAAATGAATTTCGATTACGCGACCGAGGAGTGCACGATGAGCTTTATTGTAGCCATCACAGATTACGTCTTCCCTTCGCTGGAGCCGGAGCGGACCGTGCTGGCGCCGCTGGGGGTGGAGCTGCGTCCACAACAATGCCGCTCCGACGAGGAGATCATCGCGTTGACTCAGGAAGCCCACGCTGTCCTCAACTGTTACGCGAAGATGACGGCGCCGGTCATTGAGCGGCTGAAGCGCTGTCGGATTATCGCGCGCTATGGGATTGGAGTGGACAACGTGGACTTGGCGGCTGCGCGCAAGGCCAAGATCCTCGTAACCAATGTCCCCGACTACTGCATCGATGAAGTCTCAGATCACGCTCTGGCGCTGCTCCTTGCGCTCGCACGGCGCATCACTGTGGCCGACGGAGCCGTGAAAGCCGGCACGTGGGGCGTCGTTGCCCATGCAGGCATCCGGCGGCTGCGCGGGCAAACACTCGGGCTTCTTGGATTTGGCAAGATCGCCAAAGCGCTCGCGTTGAAGGTGCAGCCCTTAGGAATGAAGGTGTTAGTGTGCGATCCTTATCTCGAACCTGCGCTAATCGCGCAACATGGAGCAGCAGCCGTTGACCTGGACAGGCTTCTTGCTGAGGCTGATGCGATCTCCATCCATGTGCCGCTCTCTTCGGAAACCCGTAACTTGATCGGAGAGCGGGAGCTGGCGCTTATGAAGTCAGCGGCGTTTCTGATCAACACTTCGCGCGGCGGCATCGTGGACGAGCAGGCCCTCGCTTCAGCCTTGAAAGAAGGACAGCTGGGCGGTGCCGCCCTCGATGTGCTGAGCGTTGAACCGCCGCCACCCGATCATCCGCTGCGGCAGGCGCCGAATATCATCCTAACGCCGCACCTGGCTTTTTACTCGCGTGAGTCAGTAATTGAGCTTCAGACCAAAGCCGCCGAAGAGGTGGCGCGGGCTCTGAAGGGCGAGCCGCCCCGATCCCCCGTGAATCCGGAAGTTCTCAGCCAGTGAGGATGGTCGCGGCTCTGGGCCGTCTTTTGTGCTACTATGCTTTGAAGGTTTTCGTAGCTCACTCAAATTGTTCAGGCAGTCGACCATCACGGATGCACCACGAAGGTCGCGAAGGACACGAAGACCGGATAACGGAGAGGACATCGAATCCAAAAAAATGTTTTGTTTCCTTCGTGCTCTTCGTGTGCTTCGTGGTAAGAATTCTGACTTGCTTGCGGCGTAGCCGCGCTGTGAAACTTGACGGGCGCTCAACGTGATTGTTAGAGTTCGCGACACAGCCCGAGCTGTCCCGAAAGGAGACCTCACCATGGCAGAAGCGCACATTCTGAGAATCGACTCGTTGCCTGTCGTCGACCGCGGCAACGGCATTCAAACGACTCCGTTAGTCACGAAAGAGATTGGCTCGAAGCAGATAACGACCGGGCTAACGCGCTTCCCGGCGGGCGCAAAGGTTCCGTTGCACTCGCACAATTGTGATGAGCAGGTGACGATCCTCGAAGGGGAGGCCGAAGCGGAAGTTGACGGGAAGCGTCACCGTCTGCGACCTTTTGATACGACGCTCGTGCCGGCAAACGAGCCTCATCGTTTCATAAATGTCGGAACGTCGCATCTTACGATCCTGTGGATCTATACCAGCGCCGATGTGACGCGAACCTTCACAGAGACCGGCGAGACAGTCGCCCATCTCTCCGAACGTGATCTCACTGGGTCGCTGCCGCCGAAAGGGAAGTAGGGGTCGCGAGCGTTCCAAACGTTCAAACCGTTCAAACAGTTCCAGCCCCCACCTCTTTCCTCCCCCGCGACGCGGGGGAGGATGAAGGAGGGGGATTGAACATAGCGAAGCGATTGAACAGCTTGAACGTCTGGAACTTTAGACTCAAGACGAGTGTCAGCTGACCGCTGATTGCTGACTCTTTATACAATGGCCCCAGCTCCATCAACCGAGCGGCGATTCAAGTCAGGCGAGCTTGAAGCGTTCGTTGCACGCGCGCTGACAGCCGTCGGTTTGCGTGCGCCCGACGCCGAGCGGGTTGCCCGGTTGATGATCCTCGCCGACTTGCGCGGCTCGGATGGCCACGGCATCTTCCGCCTGCCTCAATACGTGCGCCGCATTCGAGCAGGCGGAACCAATGTGCGACCCAACATCCGCGTGGTCCAAGAAACAGACTCGACCGCCTTGGTCGATGGCGACAACGGCATGGGGCATTTAGTCATGCAGTTTGCCGCCAAGGTTGCCATTGAGAAGGCCCAACGCGCAGGAATCGGTTGGGCCGGAGTGCGGCAGAGTAACCACGCGGGACCGGCCGCGCTCTACGCGATGATGCCGCTCGCGCGCGACATGATCGGCATCTATATCGCAGTGGGCAGCGCCAACCACATGCCTCCATGGGGCGGGACCGAGCTGCTTCTCAGCACCAACCCAATCGCCTTTGCCATTCCCGCCCTTGAAGAACCTCCGATCGTTTTGGATATCGCCACTAGCGTCACGGCTTACGGCAAGGTGAAGACGAAAGCTCAACGTGGCGAGCCGATGCCTGAAGGCTGGATGATTGACGCGCTTGGCAGACCCTTGACTGACCCGAGACGCGCCGAGGAAGGCTTTCTGCTTCCGATCGGCGGCTACAAAGGATATGGCCTCGCGCTTGTATTCGGTCTGCTTGCCGGCACCCTGAACGGCGCCGCATTCGGACGCAACGTGATCGATTTCAATAAAGACGACAAGACTCCGACGAACACGGGTCAAGTAATCGTCGCGCTCGACATCGCGCGCTTCTCGCCGGTTGAAGCCTTCAAGCGTAAAGTGGACGAGGTCATACGCGATTTCAGAAATTCGCCGCGCATGCCTGGAGTCGACCACATTCGACTCCCGGGCGAGCAGAGCCACGCGACCTGGCTGGAACGCTCCGCGCACGGAATCCCGTTGCCCGATGCGCTGCTGAAAACTCTTCAGCAAGTAGCCACTGAGTTGGGTATTGAAGGCCTCCGAGAACCACCACGCTGATGCGTCCAAATATCTTCGTCACACAGCCGATCCCGGAGAAAGCGCTGGCCCGACTGCGGGAGCTCGGGACCGTCGAGCTCAATGCCGACTCCACTCACATCATCACGAAGCCTGAGCTGATCTCGGCGCTCAAACGAAACGACTATCTCTTCTGCTTGCTCCACGACCGTGTGGACGAAGAAGTAATCGATGCAAACCGGAATCTCAAGATAATCGCCTCGATGGCGATCACGCCGTCCGGAGTTGATGTCGCCGCGGCGACTGCGAGGCGCATCCCCGTGACTACGGTTCCGCCAGTGGTCACAGAGGCGACCGCGGACCTTCATTGGGCACTTCTCTTAGCGGTGGCGCGCCGAGTCGTAGAAGGGGACCGCACGCTCCGCTCCGGCATCTTTCCTGGCGGCCAGTCTAACCATCTTGTCGGAGGCGAAGTGAACGGCAAAACCCTGGGTATCGTTGGCCTCGGTGCCATCGGAGAAGCCGTGGCTCGGCGCGCCCGAGGATTTGCCATGCGCATCCTCTACACGAAACGTCGCAGACTGGAGCCCCAGCGGGAAGCTGCGCTTGGCGTTGAGTACCGAAGCTTAGACGATCTCCTCAACGAATCGGATTTCGTCTCGATCAATGCCGCGTTTTCTCCTGAGACCATCCATCTGATCGGCGAGCGAGAGTTGAGACTCATGCGTCCGACCGCGTATCTCGTGAACACCGCGCGCGGACCGATCGTGGACGAGAAGGCTCTCGTGCGAGCGCTCGAAGAAAAGCGAATCGCAGGAGCAGCGCTCGATGTTTATGAGCAGGAGCCCATGGTCGACCCGGGGCTCATCAACTTGTCTAATGTCGTGTTAACTCCGCACCTCGGCAGCGCCGGGGCCGATACGCGCGGGAAGACATCTATCGCTGTGGTTGAGAACATCGTCGCTGTAATCGAAGGGCGGCGGCCACCAAACATCTACAATCCGGAGATCTACAGCTCATGACATCATTTTTGGTTTTGCATTGCCGGTCATTTCTGCTTCTGCGATCTCCGTTCTCATAAGTGCATGGACGACCTGTGGATTCCGTCATTCCCTTGGGGTCGGGAGTTAGGTGGGTCAGTCTGAAGCCTCGCCTTCCAGGCCTCCTTTTTCTTTTCTCGTCCTCAATGACCGGCCCCTGACTGTGTCGGCGACTCTCTTTGCAATCCGCCGTGCTGCAGAAAACGACGCCCACGCTAAGACACGAATAAATCGCGTTTCGTCTCGATCTTCTCGCAGGATCTCGCCGACCAGCGACTCGTCAACTTGGTATGGCGCCTTTGCAAGCACTAGGGCGAACCGGGCGATGGCGCGATCCCGGCCTGTCAGACCCTCAACCTCCTTATCCACCCAACTTCGGCTGATGGGCATTGGTTCACCCTCCCAGCATTGCAGATTGTTATAAACGAGATTTCGAATGTGAGGCTGGACGACGCGGGCTGATTCGCGCTCGACTACTGCCGCCCATCGCGAGAGGGCAGAAGCGATTCTGGGATTGGGCGCCGCCCAGTACATGTCATCAGGCAGCGGCGCCGGTGGAAGCAGGTCAAGTGCACGACCCGGTTCAATGGGACGTTCTGTGGTAGTCTTAAGTACGGAGCCGAATATGCGAAGCGCCGCCGACTTGATTCCCTGAAAGCCCAGAGGGGCTTTCACCGGCGATCCGGCCATCACCACGTGGCTGAATCGATTGATGTGGCTCATGGCCAGCAGCGAACCGATCACCTCTGGTAGTTGTTCAGCCGTAAAGGGTGTGTCGGCGGGTGACCGCGAACCGAGAGTCGCCACCGCTTTCACCCATTCAAGCCGCTCTCGCAAAATGGGGTCGGCAATTTCCTCTTCGCTCCGGGAAAAGATTTGTGACGCAGCCTCATGCTTGCCGCCGCCGTGCACCAAGCTGACCAGCATATCGCCACAGTAAAGGCAATCGTTGACCCGGGACAGGACCGCCGTCATGGCTTCCTTCGTGGTGCGGTCCAGGCGATCCGCGACCAAAATACACTCCCGTCCGCCGGTCCAGACGCCCGCTAGCAGAGGCGCGACTTTCGAGTGACTAGTGAGCGAGCCGTTGATAAAAAAATCCTCCGCAATCATGTCATAAATACGCGCGACCAACCCGTCGGCCTTTGCTCTCGGAACAGCGCTGACGTAACGCATGGTGCTAACAGACATCCGCTCTAACAACTCAAAACGAAGTTTTGCCCGTAGCATGACATTTCCTCCTTTATTGCTATCGGTTTTGCGTTGGTTCATCGGCGAATCGCCGAGACATCCAGATACTCCGCCTGAAGTACCGTCGTACCGTTTTTAGTGCCGCTATGCGCCGAAAAAACCGTCTCCAAATCTCCGCGCAGTGGCTGTTGCCCTGCGTGATCCAGCGAGCTAAAGGCGCGTTTCACCGGCCCATACACTGTTCGGAAGTATTCGACCACTCCTGCCACGTCGAAGGGATATGACCAGGACGGATAATACTTGCGGACAAACTTGATGTCGGTGAAACCATTACTAAGACGGTGACACACCGTGGCTTCATCGCCCCACAGGACGGGAGGTTCCATGCCTTGTGGCGGTGGTACATGTTTCGCGACGATCTTGAACATCTGACCCACCATGCCGTCCGGCGTCCAGTTCGCCATATAAAGACGGCCGCCTGAGCGGCAGACCCGCGCCAGCTCCGACGCCACCCTTTCCGGACGCGGCGCGAACATCGCACCGATCAAGCTGATCACGACATCGAAAGCTCCGTCCGGATAGGGCAAATTCTCCGCGTCGCCTTCGTCGAACTGAACGTGTAGACCTTCCGAAGCCGCTTGTTTTCTCGCTGCCTCGATCAAATTCGAAGCTATGTCCACGCCGGTGACCCGGGCTCCGGTCTTTGCCGCCGGGATCGCGATCTGCCCTGCACCGCATGCAACATCCAGCAAGCGAACTCCCCGCTCGATCCGCCAGTCTGCCAGAATCATCGTTGCGCCCGGTTTCATGTATGCGGAAAATGCAGCGTAATCTCCGTCCATCCATGCCGCCCCGAGTTTGGCCTTCAGGTTGGCGAGAGACGGCTCGAACTCAGCCGTCGGGTTGATTTTATTTATCTCGTTAAACATAATGACCTCCTGTCGATTTTTTTCTGGATGCATCCAACAACTTCACGATAGTTGCGGAGCGGAAATTCGGCTAGTGCGCGATTTGTAGTAACTCACTACTTTTTGTGTAGTGAGGAGAGGAGGCGCAAATGCTCGAATACGGTCAGTTTTGTCCCGTCGCGAAGACTGCCGAGATCCTGGGCGAGAAGTGGACGTTGCTGATTGTGCGGGAACTCCTGCTCGGCGCCACTCGTTTCAATCAAATTCAGCGAGCGATGAGCAAGATTTCACCCACGGTGCTCAATAAACGACTGGCGACCCTGCAACAGCATGGCCTGCTCGTGCGCAAGAGGGTTCCCGAACAGAAAGTCTATGAATATCAATTGACCGAATGCGGTCGAGAACTGTTCCCGCTGGTAGTGAAAATGGCAGAATGGGGCATGCGCTGGGCGCGCAGCACGATGCGGGATGAAGAACTGGATGTCGGGCTTTTGATGACGGATATTCAGCGTCGCATTGACCCGGCGAAGCTTCCGAGCGGACAGACCGTTATAAAATTCAAATTTACGGATCTCAAGAATTACGCCAACTGGTGGATCAAGATTGTCGACCGGAACGTCGATCTCTGTGTCGATAATCCGGGCTATGATGTGGACGTTTTTTTCACTGCGGATCTGCGCACGATGACAGAAGTTTGGATGGGAGACGTCTCGCTCCAAAAAGCGCAGGACGACCGCCGGCTCATGGTCAACGTTTTATCCCCCCACCTCCGCAACCTGAAGTCTTGGTTCCCGTTATACCGTCTGGCGGATATTCGCCCAGCCCGCACGGCCCCGACTCGAGCCGATCACCGTGGCAATTAAACTTCTGCCGGACGGGAGGGGGAAGACAAAGAAGACCGCAGACCATTTCTAGATGCCTTCTTGACATATTAAGAACAGTGGAGATACGTATGCCTCCCCCACTGGAGAGACCTTTAGCGGACCGCATCGCCAGATCATCTTGGAGTTTGCATTGAAGTGGAAATTTAAAATCGCAAATCGGTTGCCAGCACCCCGAACATGCTTCAGCTTTTCTGACTGGTACTTCGGTACCACTCCAGAATCTGCTCGCCGGTCCAGAAAAGAACGCCCTTCTGTTTTTTCAAATAGGCAAAGGTCTTTTCGAAGTACTTGATCCGGTGCGGCACGCCGGTGATATATGGATGGACAGCGATCGCCATCACGCGGGCGCTCTTCGCTCCCTCGACGTAGAGCGTTTCGAACTGATTTTTGGCCCGGCGGAAGAACTCCTCCGCCTCGTGGTGCTGCAGAACCATCATCGGGATGTCGTTCAGCTCTACTGTGTAAGGGAGCGAGAAAAGCGGTCCATGAGCAGTCTTGATCTCGTAGGGTTGGTCGTCGTTGACCCAGTCGGCGACGTACTGCAGTCCGGCCTCGGCGAGGAGATCGAGTGTCTCGGGAGTTTCGGTCAGCCCCGGGCCGAGCCAGCCTAACGGCGCTTTTCCCGTAAACTTGCGAATAACCTCGACGGACTTTCGGATCGCCTCGCGTTGATCCTCCAGTTGATGCATCGGCTTCTGGATGAAGCCATGGCCCATGAACTCCCAGCCGGCATCTCTCGACGCCTCGGCGATTCTTGGATAGGAGAGGCAAACAGAAGCGTTGATTGCCAGAGTGGCTTTGATCCTGTGCTTGTCTAAAACGGACTTCAGACGCCAAAATCCCACCCGCATTCCGTATTCAGCCCAGGCGAAGTTGGGGACGTCCGGAATCACCTGCGCCCCGCCTGGTGGTGGAAGCACCGTGCGCGGCATAGGACCTTGGATATCCCACTCTTCTACGTTGACGATCGTCCAGACCACCACGCGCGCGGATTTCGGGAGATGAAGCGCCGGACGGTCGATGATTGCCGAGTACGGGATCTGGTCGCGCGGAAACGCCATGACAATCCTCCCTTTTAATTGAGTTCCGAGTTCCGAGTTTCGAGTTAAAACCCGAGACTCGAGACCAGAAACTCGAA
>DASTOD010000391.1:0-2050 GCA_035762645.1 Binatia bacterium
AGCCGCCGCGCGACTCGTCCCCGGCCCAATAATTCTCTGGCTTGCGGAAAATCCCGCAGCAACTTTTCTATCACCCGGATGTTCTCCAAAAGCCTCAGTTCCTGATTGCTGCCCGTGTTGCCTTCGTGCCTGCGGTAGTAGAAAACGACGTCGTCCAGATAGGCGACCGGATACTGCATAAAGACTCTAAACGCCAAGTCCAAGTCCATAGAGATGCGCAAACTCTCGTCGTGGCCGCCGACGAGCTGGTAACATTTTTTTGAGATCACCGAAGCCTGAAGACGCACGATACTTTTGTCGAAAAGATCGACGAGCCTGATCCCGTCGCGGGCTAAACGCTGGGACTTACTGTGCGGAATGATCGTCTCGCGGTTGTGCTCTATGCCGCTCAGGTAGGCGCCGTTCGCGAATATCATGCCGCAGTCCGGATGCTCCGCCGCGTAGTCGTAAAGTATCTGGAGATGATTCGGCGCGCACAGGTCGTCCGAATCCTGAATCGCAACCCAAGGCGCCCGCGCCTGTTGGACGCCAAAATTTCGCGCGGCGGATGGGCCGCGATTGTCTTGATAGAAATACCGTATGCGATCACCGTAGACGCGCAGTGCCTCTCGGGTGTTATCCAGCGAACCGTCGTCGATGATAATGAGCTCAAAATCTTGGAATGTCTGTTGCAGGATGCGGTCGATCGTCTGGGGCAAAAATTGCGCTCTATTGTAAGTACCAATGACAACCGAGACTTTGGGTATGCCGTTCATTCAACCGAGCTGTTCATCGCGCCAAGCATGCTTTACGCGACTCATCCTTTTCCGATTCGGTGTTTCAAAAACAATGCAAATTTGAAATATCTTGTTTACATATTACGGTGAGTATCCGGAGAGCTCGCGCCGCGGGTTCTACCCATCAGATAACCCCAGCACTTCATGATTCGACCTTCGGTTCTGTAGGCCTTCTGGCTTTGACCCGCCAAACGATAGAGCCCGTAGCGCAAACAATTGGCTATCAAATTCGGAATCACACCCAACAAAATAGAATCTCGCCGGTAAAGGCTTCGGCTAACACCTTTACGATATTCCACCGCGCGATTGTATTTTCGTCCGTAACGCTCGGGATTGAGCTCGTGGTACACCACGGCATGAGGCGTGTAGCCGATCTTGAAACCGGCGTGGCGGATGCGAATCGAGTATTCGCTGTCCTCGCTGAATCCTGCGGCGCCCGGTCCCAGACGAGTATCAAAGAACCCTACTTTTTCAAAAACTCTCCGTTTGAAGGACATGTTGGTTCCAGTGAGACCACGGATTTCACGATAATCATCGCCGTAATCGTTCCACGGAATGTTGTACTCTCGTAGCCTACCGAGGTCAGCAGGTTTTCCTTCCGGATCCAAGCCTGGCAATACGCGCCCCTGTACCGCGTCAAAGTCCGTCGCCTCATAACACTCCAGATGCTTTGCTAGAAACTGCGCATGCACCACAACATCATCGTCCAGAACGAGTAAAAATTCCCCCTTCGCTGACGCCAGTCCGAGATTAAGCGCACTCGCTTTGCCTTTTGTTAGTTCGTTCAGTACCCGAAGAGAAAATCTTCGTCGGCCAGGCAACTCGCCGGCAATCATCTCTTGGGTGCCGTCGGTGGAGCCGTTATCAACGACCAAGACTTCGAGCTCGAGCGACCCCGGACATTCAACCTCATGGAGACTCTGTAACAGTTTCTTGAGGCTACCGGCGCGGTTGCGGGTGGGAACAATAACGCTAAGCCGCATCAAGTCGAGAATTTAGCTGATAGCGGGCAAAAAGGGAAGCCCAAAAAACAGAACAACTTCAACTTTTATCGCGCCAAGACGCCAAGGCGCAGAGAAATCAGAAATCCCCCTTTCCCCTTTGGCAAAAGGGGGAAAGAGGGGGATCTAAGAAACTTGGCGTGCTTTGCGTCTTCGCGCGAGCCATCGTTTTTCCGATCCGGTTCAGAGTGATTCGAATATCCGTCACGGTACCCGCTGCAATGGCTGCCAATTGGTGGACGAGCCGATGTTTGGGTTATAGCTCGCGCTGTC
>DASTOD010000392.1:0-7175 GCA_035762645.1 Binatia bacterium
GTTCCCCACCAGGGCAAGACTCAATTCCGCGTTCTCTTGGTGAAGTAGCTCTAAAATCTTGAGCGCAACCCGTTTCAGTTCGCGGGTAGCAAAGCTTTTGGCGGCGCCTCTACGAAGTATCTCAACCGGCATCGTACGAAGTTGCGAGCTAGATCATAATTGACTTGGATTAGACGTTTTGCTACTAACTAAAAATCCACGCCGAGAGGAGAGATAGATGACCTATATCATAGCTGAACCGTGCATCGACGTGAAGGATACCGCGTGCGTGGATGTCTGTCCGGTCGATTGCATCCATCCGACGAAAAACGAGACCGAAGAGTTCGAGAAAGAAAAGAAGCTTTATATCGATCCTGAGGAGTGCATCGACTGTGGGGCTTGTGAGCCGGTTTGCCCTGTCGAAGCGATTTTCGAAGAGGCCGCGGTGCCAGACAAGTGGAAACACTTTATTCAGATCGACGCCGATTGGTTCAAACAAAAGAAGGGCTGAGTCTCGCATCCGCCTCGTTGCGTGAATCTGCTTTAAAGGCTGAGGAAACTCCTCAGCCTTTTTTTATCTCGGATGACCTTGTCCCGCTCTGATGTGACCTGGTCGCAAACTTGACCAGAACTCGGGGCAGCCCGTCGTCCCGGCCAAAATCGACTTTATCTGTCCCGGGCCCTTCCGTCCTTCTGTTTCGACCACCCTCATACCAACCAAAATCGGCTTGACAACAAACCTTACTTAGGAGTATCCAAGCGGCTGGTCGACGACGCGTTTTAATGTACGATCCACTGCCTAACGGAGCCAATGAGCGTCCCTCGGAGGCGGAAGAGGTGGGGCCCGGCCAGTTTCGCAATTTTCCGGTTGGACAGCGACCGACGCATTGTTAAATTTTTGGCTCCTCAGCGCCTTTGCGCTGTTAAGAGGAGACGCGGTTTAGTCAAGGTTAAGAGGCAGAATTATGAAAAAGGTATTTTTCGTCTGGATCTTTCTTGCGGTATTCTTCCTCCCCACTTTTGCCAATGGACTTCTTGCAGGCACCAAAACTCTAAAGATTGCGATGGTCCTCTGGCGCGGAGAGACTGAGGCCGAAAAGGGATTTCGCCAGGGCCTAAAGGAATTGGGTTATTCGGTTCAATACACCGTGCTGAACGCGGGCCAAGACAGGACCGAACTGGGCCGATTACTCAGGGACGATTTAAAGCCTAAACTGGACAATCTCGACTACATTTATGTATTTGGAACTACCGCCGCTTCGGCAACAAAAACTATTGTTCAAGACAAGACCCCGCAGATTTTTAACATCGTCGCCGACCCTGTTGGCGCAGGAATCGTTCAGAGCCTAGAGGCGTCCGGAGGCAATATCGCCGGCGTGACCAATGAAATTCCGCTGGAGTTACAGATTCAGACAGCGTTGAAAATCATCCCGTTCAAGCGCCTCGGACTGCTATTCAATCCGCGCGAAAAGAATTCGCTGCTGGTCAGGGAAAAAATCTCCGAGATTGCGGGGAAGTTCCGGTTTGAGGTCGTTGATTTACGATCTCCCCCCGCCCAGGACATGCTGCACGAGAACTTACAGAAACTCAAAAACCGTTCCGTCGTGGTCGATGCCGTCTATTTGCCCCCGGATAGCTTCCTCATCTCAAACGCAAAGCTGATCGGCTCTGAACTCATAGCGGCAAAAGTAAAAAGTGTAGCGTCCGTTGAAACTTATATCGAAAAAGGAGCCCTCATGGGGGTGGTGTCTGATTATCTTGAGTTGGGAAAAGCCGCTGCCGCGATTGTCCATAGGCACCAGCAAGGAACCAACCTTAGAGAGATTCCTGTCCAGGCGGCAAGACAGCCGCAGCTGCTCATAAACAAAACAACCAGCAAGGCACTCGACATCCATTTACCAGAGGCGCTTCTCAAAAAAGCCGTCATTGTCCAATAGTCTTACGCGGAGGTCGGAGGGATCCGATGAAAACTAAGAGGACCTTGTATATCGTGCTCGTCTTTGGCGCATCTTTATGGTTCACCGGCTTCGCCGGCGGCGCCGAGTTGAAATTCAACACGCAGAACTTCGAACCTTTCAATTACGAGGTCGGCGGCGTCGTATCAGGCCCGACGGCAGACATTATTAGAAGGGTCTGCAACGAGATGAAAATTACTTGCACCTTCAACTTGCTCCCTTGGCGGCGCGCTCAAGAAGAGGTCGCCAACGGAACAGCCCATGGGCTGTTTACCATCGGCTGGAACGAGGAACGAGCCAAGACGCTGTACTTTTCCCCCACCCTAATGAACACCGAATATGGCTTCTTTGTCAAAAACGACAACCCGCTTAAGTTCAAGCAGGTATCGGATGTGAAAGGTTACACAGTCGGTGTGTTCGGGCCTTCGAACACATCGTTCTTCCTGGAGAAAATCAAAGCGGAAATCAAAGATCTGACCATAGATATGACGCCGGAAGACGAGTCTGCCTTCAAAAAGCTCTCTCTGGGAAGAGTAGATGCCGTCTATTCGAACAAGGATGTGGGATATTTTTTGATGAGTAAGCTGAATATCAAGAATATTCGTTATGCCGGGTTCCACACGGGGCTAAAATACTACGTCGGTTTTTCGCAAAAATTCACCGATAAAAAACTCGTCGACCAATTCAACACGACCTTCCGCAATTTGCACAAACGCGGAATCATTAAGGAGATACTGTCCAAGTACAAGATGGACGCCGCACCCCTGGAATGATACAAGGCAAGCCAGTGACACCAACAGATTTCCTGTCCCATCCCCGTTAGGCTTTCCGCCCGTGGAAGAAATCCGCTCACAAAAACGGGCCGCCGCGAATCACAGCGTCAGCAAGCGCTTCACCTATGCGCTTATCGGCGTAGTGACTTTGCTGTTGGTGATTTTCGCTACCGTCGCGATATTTGTCGATATCCGCAGAATCGATAATGACTTGCAAAATCGCTTGGAGAATGCGGCTAAGCTTGCACAGGTCAGTTTGGCGGTACCCCTATGGAACCTTGATGCCGAAACGATAAACCATTTCGCGGAAGCCTTATTGCTAGATGAATCACTCGCCTTCGTTAAGATCTCCTCAGAAGGTCAACCTATCGCCGTCAGAGGCCAACCGGAGTATCAAAGAGAGGATTTCTCCTACTTCAGCCGCTCGTCGCAGTTTCTCGCGAGATCTGACGATATCTCTTATAACGAAAGAAAGATCGGCACGATCCAACTGGCCGTCTCGCGCGAGAATGTCAGGCAAGAGATCCTCTTAAATATTTCCGGCATCGTTGCTCTGACCATTTTGATCATTGTGGCCATCTCCCTCACGTCCATCGTCATCACCCGGCGCTATATCGCCCACCCGCTACTAAAACTCCAAAACTCGGCGGGTTTAATTGCGGGCGGAAACTTGGAAGCTCCGATTGACACGACCAGCCAGGACGAAATCGGACACCTCGCGAGAGTTCTCGACGCCATGCGAGGTTCGATCAAGGGATTGATCGGGAAGCTTCGTGAAAGCACCGAAAAATTGGAAGAATACAGCGAAACTCTCGAGCAGAAAGTTGAAGAGCGAACAAAGGAACTGAGCGAGACCACCCAGGAGCTCACCAGAACTGTGGAGGAGTTGAAGGCGTTGGGCGAGGTCGGCCGAGCGGTTAGTTCAACTTTGGACCTCGAGACCGTGTTGACGACGATCGGGGCTTGCGCAACTAAGCTTTCCGGGACTAATACGGCGGCAATCTACGAATACGACGAGAAAACGGAAAGGCTTTTTCTCCGCGCGACCTACGAGGTAGAAAAGGAGTTGGCCGAATGGCTGCGGCTTCATCCGGTCCGAATCGGCGAAGGAGCTATAGGACGAGCGGCAGCCGAGCGCAAGCCTATTCAGATCGCAAATGTTTTTGAGGCAGGGATTTTCCAAGGTTCGATGCTTGAACTGATGAAACGGCTCGGGCTTCAAACTGGCCTTGTCGCCATCCCGTTACTACGTGAGGATCGCGTCGTGGGTGGCCTCGTCGTTGGTCATAAGACACTTGGTTATCTTCCACAGGAGATAGTGGATCGTCTGCAGAATTTTGCCACACAATCTGGTTTGGCGATTCAGAACGCACAGCTCTTCCAAGAATTGGAAGCCCGAACCCGTGACCTGGCACGATCGGTCGGAGAACTGAAAGCTCTCGGCGACGTCGGACAAGCGGTTAGCTCCACCCTCGACCTTCCAACGGTGCTTACCAGTATCGTCTCCCATGCTGTTGAGCTGAGCGGCACCGACACTGGGGCGATTTACGAATACGACGACAAAACGAAAGAATTTCATCTACGCGCGAGCCATCAAATGGAAGAGCCACTGGCCCAAGCACTACGCTCAAATCCGATCCGCTTAGGCTCAGGCACGGTCGGCCGCGCTGCGGCAAGAGGCGAGCCGATCCAGGTTGCTGATATTCTCGAAGAGCAAGAATACCGCGCGAGCCCAACACGATCGGTTCTCCGCCAACTCGGCTACCGTTCTCTTCTTGCCATTCCTCTCCTTCGTGAGGGCCGTGTGATGGGCGGACTTTCCGTCTATCGGCGCGAGGCGGGAAACTTCTCGACGGAAGTTGTTAATCTTCTACAGACTCTCGCAACCCAGTCCGTCCTGGCGATTCAAAACGCGCGGTTGTTCCAGGAAATAGAAGACAAGAGTCAACAAGTTCAAATCGCTAACCAGCACAAATCCGAGTTCCTCGCCAACATGTCGCATGAGCTGCGCACCCCGCTCAATGCGATCATCGGATACAGCGAGATGCTTGAGGAAGAAGCAGAAGATCTCGGCCAAAAGGCATTCATTCCGGATCTGGAAAAAATTCACGGGGCTGGAAAGCATCTGTTGTCGCTAATCAACAATGTCTTGGACCTGTCAAAAATCGAAGCCGGCAAGATGGACCTCTACCTGGAGGATTTTGCGATCGCCCCGATGCTTCAGGAGGTGGTTGCGACTGTCAAGCCTCTCGTCGAAAAAAACCGCAATACGCTTAAAGTCGACTGCGCCGAGGGTCTCGGGGCAATGCGTGCGGACTTAACCAAGGTTCGCCAAACCCTTTTCAACCTGCTCAGCAATGCTTCCAAATTCACGGAGCAGGGCACCATTACCCTGGGGGCGGACCGGGAGAGAGTAAACGGCGATGAGTGGATCCGTTTTGGGGTCAGTGACACCGGCATCGGAATGAGCTCTGAGCAGACAATGAAACTTTTTCAGGCATTCACTCAGGCTGACACCTCGACTACACGGAAATATGGCGGGACAGGCCTAGGTTTAGCTATCAGCCAGAAATTCTGCCAGATGATGGGGGGGGAGATCACGGTGGAGAGCGTATTGGGACAAGGGTCTAGGTTTACGGTCCGGATGCCGGCCGATGCAAATGAATCCAAAGCCAAACCTATGCCTCCTCCTGAAGAAAGCTCTGTGACCGTTGCACACGCCCCTGAAGGGGCGGTATCGGTGCTTGTCATCGATGACGATCCGACGGTATACGATCTCATGCGTCGGTTCCTCAGTAAAGAAGGCCTGCAGATGGTTGCGGCGAGAAACGGCGAGGAGGGAATTCGGCTCGCCAGAGAGTTGCGCCCTGCAGTGATTACATTGGATGTGTTGATGCCGGGCATGGATGGCTGGGCGGTTTTGACAGCGCTCAAGGCTGACCCTGTCGTTGCCGACATTCCGGTCATCATGCTTAGCATAATGGACGAGAAGCAGATGGGTTATGCGCTCGGCGCGGCTGACTACCTCACCAAGCCGATCGATTGGGAGCGCCTCGTTGCTATCCTACAGAGATACGAGTGCGCTCGTCCCCCGTGCCCGGTGTTGATCGTCGAAGACGATACCGGCATGCGCGAGATGCTTCGACGCCGTCTGGAAAAAGAGGCATGGACGGTGATTGAGGCGGAAAACGGTCGCGTAGGGTTGGAGCGGATGGCCGAAAGGCAACCGGACCTGATTCTGCTTGACCTGATGATGCCGGAAATGGACGGTTTTGAGTTTTTAGATAAGATTCGTCAGCAAGATGCCTGGAGATCGATCCCCGTCATTGTGATTACCGCAAAAGAGCTGAAGCCGGAGGACCGCCAAAGGCTCAATGGCTCGGTAGAGAAAATCTTGCAAAAAGGAGCATACAGCCGGGACGAGCTAATAAGTGAAGTCCGTAACTTGGTTACCGCCGCCACGCGTACAAGGCTCGGAGGCGCAAAGGAAATCTCGCATGCCTAAGAATCCCTCCGGTGCCTCAGGAGAAACTGCAATGACAAAAATTCTTTGCGTCGAGGACAATGAGGATAATCTTTTCATGCTGCAGCGGCGGCTGACGCGCGCCGGCTTCGATGTCACGGTCTCAAGGAACGGCGCGGAAAGCGTCGAATGGGCAAAAACACTGCTGCCCGACCTCATCGTGATGGACCTGAACCTTCCGGGGCTCGATGGATGGGAGGCGACCCGCCGTTTGAAGAACCAGCCGGAAACCAAAGACATCCCGATCATCGTCCTTACGGCCGATTCTAAGAAGAACAGCCGTGATAAGGCGCTCGCCGCCGGCTGTGACGAGTTCGACACGAAGCCCATCGATTTTCAGGGATTAGTCGGAAAGATTCAGTCGCTTCTTAGCCGGAGCGCAAAACCCTGAAGGGGAGGGGCAAATCAACAGACGCAAAGGAAATCCCGGATGCCGAAGATCTTGCTCGTAGAGGATAATGAGATGAACCGCGACATGCTGTCGCGCCGCTTGGAGCGTCGCGGCTACCAAGTCATCGTCGCCCTCGATGGGGAACAAGGCATTGCGCTGGCCCAATCGGAAGGGCCCGATTTGATCTTGATGGATATGAGTTTGCCCGTGCTCGACGGCTGGGAAGCGGCGCGCCGGCTTAAAACGGCGGCTGAGACTAAAGCCATTCCCATCATCGCCCTCACGGCGCATGCCATGGTGGGTGATCGGGAAAAAGCCCTCGAGGCGGGATGCGACGACTACGACATCAAGCCGATCGAATTCCAGCGCTTGTTGGAGAAGGTCGATGCTCTCTTGGGCAAGGGAGCAGCCCGATGAACGACCCAAAACAACCGGCCAGCGTTCCGCCGGAGGCAACCAAAGCGACCCAATCGCTTGCCAATATCGGCCATACGTTGCGCACGCCGCTCAACCACATTATCGGCTACAGTGAGATGTTATTGGAGGAGGCCGAC
>DASTOD010000393.1:0-5943 GCA_035762645.1 Binatia bacterium
GTGGGCCGGTCCGTCTCGAGCATGAGTTTGTGCTTTGCGCTGTCATACCAGCCTGAAAGGCCGAACCCATGCGCCTCCATTCCGACCGCGTCGATGCACGCGTCCGGACCTCGTCCACCCGTCATCTCGCGTAGTTCATCGTCGATGCTCGAGGTCGCATAGTTCAATGCCACCGCTTGGCCGTGGTTGCGAGCCAGCTCGAGACGCTCGGGCCATCGATCGATGGCGATCACGCGCTCGGCTCCCAGCAGCAACGCGCTCCGAATCGCAAACTGGCCGACGGGGCCGCAGCCCCACACGGCCACGACGTCGCCCTGCTGGATGCCGCAATTCTCGGCCGCTTGAAACCCGGTGGGAAATATATCGGTGAGAAAAAGAACTTGCTCCGCGTTAAAACCGGGGGAAATCTTGAACGGGCCGACGTCCGCATAGGGGACGCGCACATACTGAGCTTGTCCACCGGCATAGCCGCCGAGCATGTGTGAATAGCCGAAGAGGCCGGCGGGGGATTGGCCGTAAATTCTTTCCGCTATCCATGCATTCGGGTTTGAATTATCGCACAACGAATACTCTTCCTTGGCGCAATAAAAACAACTGCCGCAGGCGATCGGAAAAGGCACAATCACGCGGTCGCCGGGCTGCAAATTTTTTACCGCGGGGCCCGTCTCCACTACCTTGCCGATGAACTCGTGGCCGATGATATCACCGGCCTTCATGGTCGGAATACAGCCGTTATATAAATGCAGATCGGAGCCGCAGATGGCAGTGAGCTCGGTCTCGACAACGGCATCTCGCGGGTTGAGAATTTTTGGGTCGGGGACGGTCTCGACGCGCACCTCCTTTTTGCCGTACCAACATACCGCCTTCATGACGCGTACGCCTCCGTCAACTGGTTTGATCGACAGTCATTCGAGCGAAGACCAAAAACGTGGCCGTCACTCTTGCAACATTTGCCGGGCCGAAATGTGCTGCTTAAAAGCTCACCAAAGCAAAGACAATGAACCAGGAATAGTCCAGCCTGATCTGAATGCCTTTTACAGTAAAAAGCCTGATGCCGCTCTTCTCGCTCATAGAGGACGCCATAAAGACAGCGAGTGGACGAGGCCTGTGGAAACCCTCGCCCACTCGCTTCTAAGCCCGCACGGCACGGAACACTATACGAACACTATTACGACACTATATCGTCCCGCGCCAGGCGCCTGTCTCCTGACCGCGGTTTTCGATGAATTCTTTGAAGCGTTCCAGGTCGTTTTCGATCTGCCTGGATACTACGCCCAGCGCATCCCCCGTCGATTCGACGAAGCCTTTGGGATCATAAGATATCTCTAGATCGATTCGTGTCCGGTTCGGACCCACAGGGTGAAAGCTCACAACTCCCGAGGTGTACTCGCCGCTCTCGCTCTTCCACGCAATGCGCTGATCCGGAATTTGCTCGGTGATGACGGCGTCCCATTCCTTGTCGCGGCCCGCGACCTCCGCGACCCAGTGAAGCCGCCGGTCGTCTAATTGTCTTACGCTCTTCACGCCTTCCATGAAGCGTGGGAATTCCTCGAACTGCGTCCATTGATTGTAAACCGTGCTCACCGGTTGATTGACTTCGATTGATTTTTTTACACGTTCCATAATCGATACCTCCCGAAATGTTTTCACCCGTAAATTTCGCAAAGCCTGTGCCAGTGGCCAACGCGGCTAAAAAGGAGAAAAACCGCACATGAAAACCTGACGATGAACCCTATCGGCATGGCGTGAGTCGGATCTAAGACAGCGCCCGACGAACCATCTTCAGTTTCGGGACGATCGGGGAAGGCGCAAAGGGCAAGAAGCGAAACGGCAAGAAGCGCAATCTAAAACATGCGCGGCCAAAAAAATTTTCCATCAATGTGCCAAAGTCCCTTTGGGATGTGACGCGGGTAAAAATTAGCCCTTAGCCGATTCGGCTTTTTTTGCCCGATACTCTCCGACCGTGGCTTCGATGTGCTGCTCGCGCCGCTCGCGCAAAATCTTGAGACTGACTTGAGTGCCGGGAGCCGTGCTTGCCACTTGGTTCCGGAGACTATTCGCATCCAAGACGGGCGTACCGTTGAATGCCACGATCACGTCGCCCTGGCGCAGTCCCGCGCGCGCGGCGGGCCCGGTCGGGTTGACCGAATTGACAATGACGCCTCGGAGATCCGAAAGGCCGGAATTGGCGGCGAGTTCCGGCGTCATCCCTTGAACCTGAACGCCGAGTTGGCCGCGCCGGACTTTGCCGTTTCTCACCAATTGCTCCATCACGTTGCGCGCCATATTGGACGGTATGGCAAAGCCGATTCCGATATTGCCACCGGACGGCGACAGGATTTGTGAATTGATGCCGATCAATTCGCCCTGGGCGTTAATGAGCGCGCCGCCCGAATTTCCCTGATTGATCGGCGCATCGGTTTGCAAAAAATCTTCGAAGCTCCCGTCGCTCAATCCGGTTGTGCGTTCTTTAGCACTGATGATTCCGGCTGTGACCGTCTGGCCGATCCCGAGCGGATTACCGATGGCGAGCGCGATATCACCGACGCGCACGCGGTCCGAGTCGCCCAAAGTGAGCGCCGGTAGATCCGTCGCATTGACTTTCAGCACCGCCAAATCGCTCGGCGGGTCGAAACCCATCACGTTGGCCTCGAGAATTCGATGGTTGCCAAACTCCACCTGGATAGCTTGGGCGCCATCGATGACATGGTAATTCGTAAGGATGGTACCGTCCCGCCGGACAATCACACCGGAACCCAGACCTAACTGCAGCTGCGGTTTTCTCGGCTGCCCCGACCGACTTCCTTCAAAAAATTGCCCGACCGGCGGATCGTCAAAAAAAGGGTACTGTTGCGGTGGCCGGGCCCGGCGCGCGGCGCGGATCGTCACTACTCCAGGCGCCACCCTCTGCACCACATCGGCGTAAGAAAACAGTGCCCGCTGAGGCCGGTCTCCGGACGCAGTCAAACCGGCCGGCGGGAGTGAAGACGAGGAAACCTTGGGCTGCTTCTGCTGTTCACATGCTGGCAGCATCAAACCGACAAGAGCCACGGCCAAGAGTGCTCTCCACGCCGTTGGAACCAGATTACTGACTACAGGACGGCCGGCTATGGAGTCTGAGATCTGTAATCTGTCATCGTTTGTCGGAGTGCTCGCCACGGTAGGACCATCCGGACTACAGGGTGTGTCGTCTGTCATCGGTCGTCGGTATTTAGGTGTCTCTCTGCAGTGC
This sequence comes from Binatia bacterium, assembly GCA_035762645.1. Lineage (GTDB taxonomy): Bacteria > Desulfobacterota > Binatia > UBA9968 > UBA9968 > DASTOD01. The sequence continues at coordinate 3,233 of DASTOD010000393.1, forward strand.
AAGTCATATGCCAGCGACTCGACAAGCGGCGGTCGCTTTGCTGGAACAGGACCGTTGTCGACCGCCGTTTCCTCGCCTCGGGAAGAAACCTGAAAACGAGCGATTGCGCTTAAAAGCCGCCAGTAGCATCCTGAACACGGGGGTTTTTAGTGTCCCGCACCGATTCAACTCCAATTGGTTCGCCATGTCCCAGCTCCGACAAATCTCCTCAGCGGCCGTTCCTATTTTGGGACAGAGCACTACGACGAACGGGGCACGAACGGATTAGACTGAGCACCGAGTCTCGCGCTTGTCGTCTCTAGTTCACGGACCCGCGACACGAAACGATTTACGCACCCCCCGCAATCTGCCTTGACTTTGATTTTTTTAGAGGAATACTGGCACTGGCACCGCAAAATTGATTACTGGAAATCAGGCTCACCGCGGCCGTCGACCTCGCACCACGAACAGAGACGCTTCGATAGAGTCACAGGTGTATGCCGGATTGGGACGCAGTTCTTGCATGGAGAAGCGAACATGGTATTTCGAAAACAATCGAATCAGGTGAAGAGTCTTGGCTACGGCATCGCTATTTTTTTGCTGCTGAATGTTGCCGGCCCAATTCCAGGCGAGGGAGCCCAGCCGCAACCCAAGCCAGTTCAGACCTTGCCCGACTTCGTCGCGCTGTCAGAAAAGTTGGCGCCTATCGTGGTGAATATTTCAGCGACACAAAGCGCCAAGAGACCTGAGGGCGCCCCGCCCAGACAACCCTCTCCCGATCCATTCGGCGGCACCGACCCGTTTCAAGGAAACGACCCGTTCAGCGAATTCTGGCGCAGGTTCTTCGGGGAGCCCTTTGGCGGTCCGCAGGGTCAGGCTCCGCGCGCGGCGCTCGGTTCGGGATTCATCATCGACGCCCAGGGATTGGTCGTGACGAACAATCACGTCGTCGAGAATGCAGAAAAAATTACTGTGAAATTGGCCGACGAACGGGAGTTTCAGGCGAAGCTAATCGGCAGAGATCCAAAAACGGACTTGGCCGTCGTCCGCATCGGCGACGGCAAGGAAAAATTTCCAGCGGCTCCTCTCGGAGATTCAGGCCGGCTTCAGGTGGGTGAATGGGTCATGGCCATGGGAAGTCCATTTGGTCTGGCGAATACGGTTACCGCCGGAATCGTGAGCGCAAAGGGACGGCACATCGGTGCGGGGCCCTATGACGATTTTATTCAAACCGACGCTTCGATCAATCCGGGAAACTCAGGCGGACCCTTGATCAATCTGCGCGGAGAGGTGGTCGGCATTAGTACCGCCATCTTTAGCCGGACAGGAGGCAATCTCGGCATCGGCTTCGCCATACCAATCAACCTCGCAAAGGAGATTTTGCCCGAGCTTATCAAGACGGGGAAAGTGACGCGGGGCTGGTTGGGAGTCAGCATTCAAAGAGTGACGCCGGAAATTGCCCAAGCCTTGGGGATAGAAAAAAGCCAGGGAGCTCTCATCGCAAGCGTGAACGAAGGCAGTCCAGCGGATCAGGCCGGCATCAAGGTAGGCGACGTGATTGTCGAATATGACGGGAACAAGATCCGCGAACCAAACGAGCTGCCCATTTTGGTGGCTCGGACCCAGGTGGGGAAAACCGTCAAAGCCGCGGTATTGAGAGAGCGCAAGCAGGTCCCGATCACCATCAAGGTGGGGGAACTCAAAGAGGAGGAGGTCGTAGCCTCCGGTCCACAAACGCAGAAAGGCAAACTTGGCCTCACGGTTCAAAATGTAACCCCTCAAATCGCCGAGAGCTTGGGACTGGATCAGGCCAAAGGGGTCGTAATCAGTGGGGTTCAACCGCAAAGCATCGCCGCCCAGGCCGGGCTGCGTCGCGGCGATATTATCCTGCAAGTCAACCGCAAACAAATTCAAAATGTCGGTGATTACGAAAAGGCCGTCGAGGAGACAAAACCGGGAGCAAACATCCTGTTTTTGCTCCGCCGGGGCGGCAATAACATCTTTCTCGCGTTACAAGCGCCGGATGGACGCGGGTAACGCCCGACACCCGAGAACGTCAAGAGGATGTCTCCTTCGGAATGATCGAGATCCCGCCATTGCGCTCCAGAACGGCGTATTTGATCTGATCCATCCGTTCGAGTCCGTGGTTTTCCCTGGCCGCCACCAAGACATCTTTTTCATCGACTCGCGCCTTGTCCATGAAATGTTTCACCGGCACCCCGTTTTCCACGACAACCAACGGGAGACCGTCGACGAATCTTTCCAGCCAAGGAAAGCGCTGCTTCAGGAGCGACATCGCTATGTCCAATCCAACTAAAGTGACGATCAGTAGCAGCGCTTGAGTGATGGAAAAGTCTTCGCCGATGAGACCCTGCTGGATAGCCTCGGCGATGATGAGCAGCAGGACAAAATCAAAAGAGGTAAGCTGAGAAAAAGACCTTTTTCCTGCCAGCCTGAACATAACCAGCAGAAAGAAGTAGATGACCGCGGCTCTTGTGACCGGATTCATAGATTTCTCGAGAAAATTTTATGGGTAGACAAACTGCCGGAACGAAAGCGGCTCTCCGTTTCCGCCGTTGACGGTCGCCGACAGCCGGCCGATTGTTTCGGGCGTCACATCAAATCTGATGGTAATTTGGCCCGGTGTACCCACGGTAAAATTGTAACCCAACCAGTGGTCTCCTGCTTCAACACTTGCGGGCTGAGGAACGATGTTGTCGAGTTTGACGGCC
>DASTOD010000394.1:0-6792 GCA_035762645.1 Binatia bacterium
GGGCGCGGGCCGGCGCGCCGCCGGCTCCCATACCGCCGCGCTGGCTGCCAGTGACGTGGCGGTGGAGGCGCTGTTTCACCAGGCCGGGGTCATTCGCGCGGAAACGCTGGACGAAATGTTCGATCTTGCCACGGCCCTCGACAAGCAGCCCCTGCCGAACGGGCGGCGGGTAGCGATTCTTACGAATGCCGGCGGCCTGGGCATTCTCTGCGCCGATAGCTGCGAAGCGGGCGGGCTGACGGTGCCTGAGCTCAGCGACGAAACAAAAAATCTGTTGAAGGAGTTTTTGCCGCCCGCGGCGAGCGTGATGAATCCCGTCGACATGATCGCATCCGCCGGCGCCGATCACTTTCGTAAAGCCGTGGAGATTCTGCTTCGCGCAGAAGAGGTCGACGCGCTCATCGCGCTTTATATCGACGTGGCGCTCGCGGAACCCAAGGCGATTGCCGAAGGCATCACGGCCGGCATGACGGCGGCCCGGAAGCGACGCGGCACATCGAAACCGGTGTACGCTTCCGTGATGGCATCGGCGACGCCGACCCAGCCCATCGCGATCGATGGCGAGCGCGTGCCCAATTTCGCATTTCCCGAAACTCCAGCGCGCGTACTGAGCAAGGTTGCCGCCTATGCGGAGTGGCGCGATAAACCCGCTGGCATGGTCCCTGATTTCGATGACATCCAGCCGAATGCCGCCCGTTCTCTCTGCCGGACCGTGCTTCACGAACGAGGCGCCGGCTGGCTATCGAGCGAAGAGGTTTTAAACACTCTGGCGGCCTTCGCCGTGCCCCAACCGCCGAGTCGCATTTGCCGCGCCGCCGATGAAGCCGCCATCACAGCGGCGGAATTTGGCTTTCCGGTGGCGTTAAAACTGGCTTCCAGCCGTATTGTTCACAAGACAGAGGTGGCGGGCGTTCACCTCAATTTAGAAAATGAAACGGCCGTGCGCCAGGCCTTCGCCGCCATTCACGATCGGCTCGCTAAAGAGAACAAACTCGATGCGATGGATGGCGTGTTGGTGCAGCCGATGATTTCGGACGGCGTGGAGCTCATGGCAGGCGTCACTCAAGATCCCTCCTTCGGTCCGCTCCTGGCTTTCGGTCTGGGCGGGATTCACGTAGAGATACTGCGCGACGTTTGCTTCCGCGTCACCCCGATCACGGATCTGGACGCGAAGGAAATGGTTCGAAGCATCCGCGGCTATCGACTACTAGAAGGCTACCGCGGCCACCCGCCGGCCGATATCCCCGCCATTGAAGAGCTACTTCTCCGCATCGCGCGGCTGGTCGAAGAAGTCCCGGAAATTTCCGAGCTGGACCTGAATCCGGTCTTTGCCCTACCACCGGGGGAAGGCTGTCTCGTTATCGATGCGCGAATCCGCGTGGAACCGCACCGACGATAGTCACCATTTAGCATTACCTCAGCCCGAATTATTCATGTTCCGAGGAAAACTACGACACAACTTCGATCAAGGGAGCTTCGAGGAGCGCACAGAGGGGCGAACAGCTTCGATGACGTTTATGGTGCTTGGCTGTGCGCTCGAATTGTTTACCGGATATTCGCTCCAGAACCTAAGCTTGCAGGCCGCCTCAAGGTACAGGCCATTTCCGCCGAAGGCGGATCAGCGTCTGGCTGAGCCTTCGATCCGGAGGGACTCGTCCCTTGGTCGTTGTGCACAATTCAGAACCAGAGGGTCCTGCCACTTGATCTAAGTAAGTCCGGCGATGCTCCCGTCCTCATTCAGTCTCATCTTTACGGCTTGAGGAATTCTTGGCAGACCCGGCATGAGCATCATGTTGCCCGCGACGGCAACAATAAAGCCGGCGCCCGCGGCGACATCGGCATCGGTTATGGTCAGGGTCCAGCCTGTGGGCGCGCCGAATTTTTTTGGATCATCAGACAGAGAGTATTGCGTCTTGGCCATGCAGACCGGCAGCTGAGCGAAACCGAGAGCCGATAACGTTTCGATTTTTCTTTTTGCTTCGGGTTCAAAATGAACCGAGGAGGCGCCGTAGATCTCCCTGGCGATGAGAGAGATTTTGTTTTCGATCGGGCTATTCGGGAGATAGAGCGGCTTTATTCGATCCAGATTCGCTTTCGCAGCGGCCTCGACGACTTTTCCCGCAAGCTCCAGCGCACCTTCTCCCCCGCCGTTAAAGACTTCCGCCACCGCGGATTCCACACCGAGTTCCGCGCAAAAATGTTGGATCGAGCGAATATCTTCGTCGTTGTCGCTGGAGAAACGATTCAGCGCCACTACCGTCGGGAGATGAAACTTTCGCAAAATTGCCGCATGCTTTGCCAAGTTTTCCAAGCCTGGTTTTAAGTTCGTTTGGTTTTTCTCCTCATTCCGGCTTTGATGCCGCACGCCTCGCACCGTCGTTACGAGAACTGCGGCGGATGGTTTTAAACCGGACGCCGGCATCACGATATCCAAAAACTTCTCCGCGCCCAAATCCGCGCCGAAGCCGGTTTCGTTAACCACATATTCGGCGAGTTCCAGCCCCACCCGCTGGGCGATCACACTGCTTGTGCCGTGGGCGATATTCGCGAACGGACCGGCATGAATCAAAGCCGGTGTATGCTCCGTCGTCTGTACCAGATTCGGCATGATGGCCTCATGGAGCAAAACCATCATGGCCCCCGCGGCGTTAAGCTGTTTGGTTCGAACTGGTCGCCCACCGAGATCGAAACCGATGCTTATTTCACTCAGCCTTCGCGCGCAGTCCTCCCGCGACGCGGCAAGAGCTAAAATGGCCATCACCTCCGAAGCCGCCGTAATGACGAAGCGCGATTGCCGCGGCACGCCATTCCCTTTGCCTCCCAGTCCGATGGTCACTTGACGCAGAGCCCGGTCGTTCATGTCAACCGTCCGCGGCCAAAAAATGTTGCCGGGATCGATTCCGAGCTCGTTGCCGTGGTAGAGGTGCGAGTCAATGATGGCCGCTAAAAGATTATGCGCCGCCGCCACAGCGTGCTTGTCGCCGTTAAAATGAAGATTGATTTTTTCACGTGGTAAAACCTGCGATTTCCCGCCGCCCGTGGCGCCCCCTTTGACGCCGAACACCGGGCCCAGCGAGGGCTCACGAAGCGTAACGATCGATCTTTTTCCGAGTTTTTCGAGCGCTTGTGCAAGTCCGATAGAGACCACGGTCTTCCCCTCGCCGTGGCTCGTCGGTGTCGTGGCGGTAACGAGGATCAGTTTGCCTTTGGGAGCAACGTCAGACCTGGGCAGCCGATTCAGTCTGATTTTGGCCGTGCAACGGCCATACGGTTCCAGGTCATCGTCCGTTAGATTGATCGCCTCCGCGATTCGCTTGATGGGCAGCGGGACTGGGTCCGATCGGCTCATACTCGGGTCCTGGAATACCGTATTTCAGAACGGCTTGTCCAATCGCCGATCGCTCCGCGTCCTGGGAACACACCCATGAGATGTTCTCTTCGCGTGCTTGCCGTCCCTTCGGCTAAGTTTACCCTGAACGTCGTTGAAGGGCTCAGGACACGCTTGGCGAGACAATATTTTCACCTCGCCTGCGCGTGCGCGTGGGACAACTCTAAGTCGATACGAAGCTCAGCGGCTTGGGCGCGTTCTTCAACGGACCCGGCAGACTTCCGCCACAACAAAGCTTCGCTAGTCGTCCCCGGTCCAAAGCCATCTCTGGATGATTTGATAACCATTGGCGAACCGCAACCAGCACGCCGGCCTTGAAACCTTCGGTCGGGACCACAACCCGATAGTGCATCCACTTGCCCTCACGCCGGGCGCCCACGATTCCTGCCCGGCGTAAGTAAGCCAGATGGCGGGAGATCTTGGGCTGAGTCAGATTCAGCGCTTCCACTAGAAAACACACGCACACTTCGTCGTCGCTGATCAGGTTCAAGAGCCGAAGCCGCGTGCGATCCGCAAGCGCTCGAAAAAGCAGCTCGATTTCGTCAATTTTTGTTTTCTTCCCTTTCATAAAAAAGAACTTAGCACAAAAAATCAGATATGTCTTGACATATATGTTTGCCGAGTTATATTCGTTGAGACAGATATATTAGGAGGACTGATGGCTGGCGATCAAAAACGGCTCAAAATCCTGTTCCTCTGCACCGGGAACTCCGCCCGAAGCATCTTCGCTGAATACCTCATGAAGAAAATCGGCAAGGATAGCTTCGAAGCCTACAGCGCCGGCAGCGAACCGACCGGCAAGGTGAACCCTTTCGCGCTTCGAGTTCTAAAGGAACAATACCGGATCGATGCTCGCCAAGCGCGCAGCAAATCGTGGGATGAGCTCAAAGACACACGATTCGATATCATCATCACGGTATGCGATCGGACGAAAGAATCTTGCCCAATCTTTCCGGGCGAGCCTACCGTGGCTCACTGGAGTATTGCCGACCCTGCCCTTGCCACGGGAAGTGACGAGCAGAAGCTTCGGCAATTTAGAGAAGCGGCGCAGCAGATTCAGAGACGCATTGAACTGCTTTGCTCGTTCCCTATTGAAAAACTCGGCCATTTGTTGACTCGGCCGGATCAACAGACGGAGAATAAACCGTTGAATTAGCAGGACAAACAAATGGAGTGTTGGAGTACAGGAGTATTGGAGTATTGGGTTTAATACATCACTCCATTACCCCACCACTCCAGTACTCCAGTCCTCCGCAAAACATCTGAGTCTTTTTGAGTCTATTAATGAAGGAGAACCTCATGGCAAATCCAAGAAAGATTCATGTCGCGCTGAATGTCAGCAACGTGGAGCAATCGGTTAAGTTTTATCGCGCGATGTTTGGCGCCGAACCCGTCAAGTGGAAGCCCGGATACGCCAAGTTCGACATCGCCGAGCCGCCTCTCAATCTCACCCTGAATTACGCCGCTGAAATCAATAAAAGAAGTACGTTGAGCCACCTCGGCATCGAGGTGTCAAGCACATCCGAAGTTCTTGCAGCCAAAGAAAGGCTTGAAAAGGCGGGACTCGTAACGCGCGATGAAATGAACGTTGATTGTTGCTTTGCGTTGCAGGACAAGGTCTGGATTACCGACCCGGACGGCAACCACTGGGAGGTCTTCGCGATCAAAGTCGGCGACACGAAACCGGAATTAAGTGTGACCGAAGAGCGGCCGGATACTTCCCGACCTCCAAGTTGCTGCCGGGCATGATGCCCGTAGCCGGGCAGGAAATCTCCGGCGATTGAAAGTGGCGATGGAAGCGACTCCTGCTGGCACGACGCTCAATCCACAGAAACTGTGGATAAGATTGTGGATATCTTGATCGCCTATCCAAGGAGAACGGCTATCCGCCGCCTGTCCCAGCAAATTGCCTAAACCATCAGCGTGAAAAGTACCGTGAAATCGACGTGTTCCGATTATTTCATGAAATACGAGGCCACCAAGAGCTGCGGCCATTTTTTTTCAGAACATCTATCCGACTTCAGTTACAGTACCGGTTAGCACAATCCGTAAGACTGACTCCGCATAAGACGATCAACACCGGGCAACGGGCAAGTATCCGATCTAGCCATGCTTGCCTCCGATTAAATTGTCACTCTCGAAGTTGCCGATGATGCAGAGCAGAGTCGGTGCCAATTAGGCCACCTCTTTCACTTCACTTTTCAGCTGCTTCCAACGCGCCCATCGCAGTAATTATTCTTACGAATAGGAAAATCGCGTAGCAAATCCTCAACCATGCAAAATTCGGATCCAAAAGATGAGACCAAAAAAGACGCGCTCAAGGCATGCCTATTGCGAACGGAATCTTTGCAACAGGAAGGAGATTCACATGGAAAAGGTGAAGATACTGGCGCCTACAGATTTCTCGGAAATTTCGGTAGGTGGCGTCCGCTATGCCCTTGAGATGGCAGTTTCACTGGGTGCGGAGGTTATCCTTTACCACGTGATCGTAGGCGGCGACAACTTGTTCTCGACCTACGAAGATCTCAATCCAGCGCGGCCGCTGCTCCAGATCGAGACGTGCCGGCTGGATAAGTTCGTCAAAGAGAAGCTGGCTGATTACTGCAGCTTAGTCGAAATCCGTCAAGTAGTTGAAATCGGAGCACCGCATGTGAACATCGTCGAGAAGGCCGAGCGCGAAGCGGTGGACATGATTGTGATGTCCACGCACGGAAGAACCGGCATCGATCATTTTTTGCTTGGAAGTGTTACGGAAAAAGTAGTGGCCCGCGCCTCCTGCCCGGTATTGACGATACCGCCAATCGAACGTCGCACCTCAAAGGCTAAGCAGGCTGAAAGCAGTGGTAGAGTTCTTGTCCAACCTGAGAGGCGACACTGATGCATTTTCGTCAGCGTAAGCCGGCGAGTTCCTGAAGCATCCGCCAGTTCCGCAGTCGATCTTCCTGCGTTTGTAACAGCGCGCTGGAGGGATTTCCGTCGCTGTCGAATTGTTTGGCAAACCGTCCCTCACTACGAGCAAAGTCGATGAATGTCATCGGCTTTTCCGCTTGGGGCGGTGTCCACCAGTCTTCTTTCTGAGCCGGGTTTCCCACCAAGCTCAGCCGTTCGCGGATTCTCTCCCCTTTGCGTGGATCGTAAATAAACAGTGGAAAGGCTCGCCCTTCCACTGCGAGCTTTGCCTGGCGCGCCGAATTACAATCGGGCACGCCATGTTCGGGTTGGCAGGTCGTATAAACGTTGACAACCGCCGGTCCCGGGTATTGGTTGGCTGCCATGATGGCCTTGTAAAAATGATTGATATGCGCGGGCGTCGTCTGCGCCACATACACGTCGGGGTGCATCATACAAATCTGCGCGAGCTCCTTTCTGCGCTCCCGCTTGCCCTGCGACTCCCGGCCGAAAGC
>DASTOD010000395.1:0-9547 GCA_035762645.1 Binatia bacterium
ACGCACAGCTTGACGGGAGCCTTTGTCGGCAGTGGTCTGGTTGCGGTTGGGTTCGAATTCGGATTTCGCGTTCTAGCAACCGGTTTCATTCTACCGCTCCTGATCAGCCCGGTGCTCGCCGCAGCCCTGGCGGCGATGGGCTATCCGTTGCTTTCACGCATCATACGACGCGCCGGTCTCACCAACGAAAACTGCCTGTGCGTCGCCGGGACGTCGGTGCCTGCGGCGGTAACGTCAAACGGGATGACGATGACCGAGTCGTTGACCGGTTTGCGTTTGATCATGGACCAGAAGGCGGTCTGCTCCGAAACTACAGCCGCAACTGTTGTGGCTATCAGCGCGGAAAGACTACTCGATATCGGCCACTACTTAAGCGCGGGCGCGGTCGGCTTTGCGCGCGGCTTAAACGATACGCCCAAGCTCATCGCTCTGGGGTTGGTTGGCAGTGTGGCCGACCTTAGTTGGTTCATCATCCTGGTTGCAGTAATCATGGCTTTGGGAGGCTTATTGAACGCCAAAAATGTGGCAGAAACAGTCAGTAAACGCATCACCGCCATGCAGCGCGATCAGGGCTTTTGGGCCAATTTAGTAACAAGTTTTCTCGTCATCTTTGCTTCCAAGTGGGGAATGCCGGTCTCAACTACACACGTTTCTTGCGGCGCTCTGTTCGGTATCGGCATCGCCAACGGTCAAGCGAGGTGGGAAGTCATCCGCACGATTCTTCTCGCCTGGCTTTTGACGCTGCCGCTCGCGGCGATCAGCGCGGCTCTTATCTACGCGGTTCTGTCTAGAGTGGCGGTACTGTAGGCGAAACCTGTCCAAAAGGGAACAAGACGTGAAAACCACCAAACTCGTGATCGTACTTGCATTGGTGATCGGAGTGGCGGTTGGGTTTCTTTTTTTGCCGGTTCGCGAATGGTTCATGCACGTTGAAGGCTACGTGAAGAACCTAGGCGCTATCGGTCCCGTAGTCGTTGCCCTTGCCTATGTTGCAATGACGGTACTCTTTATCCCGGGCAGCGCTCTTACGATCGGTTCCGGCACATTGTTTGGGCTCAAAACCGGGTTTTTAGTGGTTTTGGTGGGAGCCAATCTGGGAGCTCTTTGCGCATTTTTATTGGCGCGAACCCTGCTGCGGGATAGAGTAGCCCATTGGGCCGGCAAAAATCCGAAATTTAGCTCTCTCGACCGAGCCATCGGCCGGCAGGGATTTAAGATGGTCTTTCTAACGCGCCTGAGCCCGGCATTTCCTTTTGCGTTGCTCAACTACCTCCTGGGTCTGACGGCGATAAGTGCCGGCTCTTATGTCCTTGCGAATCTTTTAGGGATGCTCCCCGGCATTTTGCTCTACGTTTACATCGGCGCCGCGGCGCGCGACGCCATCGCGGGACAGATGGACGCCGCCACGGGGTTTTACCAACAGATTTTGAAGTATGTTGGACTGGTGGCAACTCTCGCGGTGGTGGTCGTCGTGACGCGCATCGCGCGCAAAGCGTTACGCGACGCGGAGCAGGAAGTCAGCGCCGTAGCCGGCAAGCCACGTCTAGATCCCGAGCACAAGCCTGCCTCTTTCGACCAAATGATGCTCGTCGATGATGCGCACGATAAGCAACTTATTGAAAACTGCCATCCCCCGCGTTGGGTCAATCCGACTCCGGCGGCGAAGTATAACCTGGTAGTCGTAGGCGCGGGAACCGCCGGCCTGGTGAGTGCGGCAGGCGCTGCCGGCCTCGGCGCCAAGGTCGCGCTGATCGAGCGCAATCTCATGGGCGGAGACTGTTTGAACGTAGGTTGTGTGCCGTCCAAAGCCGTCATCCGCGCTGCGCGGGCAGCGTATGAGGCGCGCAACGGATTCGAATTTGGAGTTAACTTGCCGTGTAAGCCGGACGTGGCCTTTGCCGCAGCGATGGAAAGAATGCGCAGGTTGCGGGCCGGCATCAGCGCTCACGATTCGGCGGAGCGCTTCCGTAAACTCGGTGTCGACGTCTATATCGGCAGCGGTCGTTTCGTCGCAGCCTCTACCGTGGAGATCGACGGCAAGCGGTTGGAGTTCGATCGCGCCGTCATCGCCACCGGCGCCCGGGCGGCGGACCTTCCGGTTCCGGGTCTGAAGGACGCCGGTTATTATACTAATGAGAATATTTTTACTCTCACCAAGCTACCGCGCCGCATTGCCGTTATCGGCGCAGGCCCCATCGGCTGCGAGCTGGCGCAGTCCTTCGGGCGTTTCGGCAGCGAGGTCTACCTGATAGAGGCGCTGCACGGCATCATGCCGAACGAAGATCCGGATGCCTCCGAGATCGTGCGCCGATCCATGATGGATCGCGACGGCGTCAAGCTCATGTGCTGCGGCAAGGACTTGAGGGTCAGCCGGGCCGACGGCGACGGTAAGCGGCTGACGGTAGACTCGCATGATAACCATTACGACTTCGTTGTCGATGAAATTCTCGTGGGCGGAGGCCGCAAGCCAAACCTCGAAGGGTTAGGATTAGACGAGGTGGGGGTGCGGTATACCGCTCAAGGTGTCGTGGTGGATGAGCGGCTGCGGACGACCAATTCCCGTATCTATGCCGCCGGAGATATTTGCTCGAAATACAAATTCACCCACGCGGCCGATGCCATGGCGCGCATCGTGATCGCCAACGCGCTTTTTTTTGCGCGGCGCAAGGTGACCGATCTGGCGATCCCGTGGTGTACTTATACGGACCCCGAGATCGCCCACGTCGGTTATTATGAGAAAGATGCCAAGGCGGCGGGTTTCAGCGTTGGAACGATCACGGAACCGTTGGACCATGTAGACCGAGCCATTCTCGACGGTGAGAATGAAGGCTTCGCACGGGTTCATTACGATAATAAAACAGGTAGGATCTTGGGCGGCACCCTGGTAGCGCGGCATGCCGGAGAGATGATCAGTGAGTTGACCCTTGCGATGGTCGCCAAAAAAGGCGTGGGCATTCTCTCTTCGACCATCCATTGCTATCCGACCCAAGCCGAGGTGTGGCGGAAACTCGGCGATGCCTACATGCGCATGAAATTAACGCCTGGCGTAAAGAAGGTTTTTGCGAAGTGGCTAGCGTGGCGACGGTGATGCTCACAATGCCACTTTGGAATTTTAAATATGGCGAAAACACTTCCTTTTCAAGCTAAAAAGAATCCTTGTCATGCCCGCGGAAGCGGGCATCCAGACTCCCGACGACGCCAACCCCCGAGAGAATGGATCCCCGTTTTCACGGGGATGACGGAAGGGGATAGTAGACTTAAGCAATTAGGCTTTAGACTGATAGTCCTCATTGCGATATTGGTGTTCGCGTCTTCGACTTTGCGGGCGGCGCCCAAGGCGGAGCTATGGCCGCGCTGGCAGAAACATGATGCGGCAAGCACGGCAAGGATCGACCACGGCGCGTGGGAGAGGTTCCTCAAGAAATACTTGGTTGCGCCTCATCCTTCCGGAATCAATCGTGTCCGTTACGATGCGGTCACGCCCGAGGACCGCTCAGCCCTCAAGACTTATTTAACGAGCCTCCAGAACCTGGCGATTTCCAGCTACAATCGAGCTGAACAAAAGGCCTACTGGATCAACCTCTACAACGCCCTCACGGTGGATCTCATTCTGTCGCGCTTTCCCGTGCAATCGATTCGCGACATCAACATTTCACCGGGCTTTTTTGCACGCGGGCCGTGGGGCGCTAAGCTGTTGAACATCGAAGGGGAAAAACTTTCCCTCGACGATATGGAACACCGAATTCTTCGTCCCATTTGGAAAGACAACCGGGTGCATTACGCGGTCAATTGCGCGAGCCTCGGTTGCCCGAATCTCCAGCCCGTTGCGTTTACGGGTAGCAATACGGAGGCACTACTTGAAAGGGCGGCGCGTGAATTCATCAATCACCCGCGGGGCGTGACCGTCAAAAACGGCAAGCTCCGGGTATCGAGTATCTATATTTGGTTTCAGGAAGATTTCGGCGGCAGCGCGGAAGATCTCATGGAACATTGGCAAGAGTATGCCGACAACGCCCTGGCGAATATTCTGAGAAACTACACCGGCGGCCTGGAACACGACTACGATTGGCGTTTGAATGCAGTAGAGACAAAGCCTCAACCGTGAATCCGGAACCGTGCCTTTTAGTTCCATCGAAGACGTTCTCGCGCCAAGACGCCAAGCACGCAAAGAAAGAGTATTGTCATTTCGACCAACGGGAGAAATCTTTCTTTGATCCCTCGCAGTCGCTCGGGATGACAGGGCCTCGGCCCGTCACCTTGGCGCTCTTTGCGCCTTTGCGCGAGTTGCAGTTTTTCCGTGCCCTTCGATTTAGATCCCTCTCCCTTGACGGGAGAGGGATAAGGGTGAGGGTGTGAAGGATCAATGCGCATCAGCGTGATCATTCCCGCGCTGAACGAAGAGAAAACCATCGGCGCGAGCCTGCGGGCGAGCCGGGTCCTTGAACCCGATGAGCTTATCGTGGTAGACGGCGGCAGCACCGATCGGACGCGGGAAATTTCAGCCTCTTTGGGCCTAACCGTGATTTCTTCGCCAAGGGGTCGAGGCCGGCAGATGAATTGCGGCGCCAATTATGCAACGGGCGACGTTCTGCTTTTCCTGCATGCCGACACCCGGCTGCCCTCAACCGCCTTTGCCGATATTCGCGCGGCCTTAAACGATCCAAACGTGGTGGGTGGTCGATTTGACCTCCAGTTGGACGGCGACGGTTGGATGCTGAAACTCGTCGGCGCCTTGATCAGCCTTCGTTCGCGGCTGACCAAAGTCAGCACGGGCGACCAGGCGATATTCGTGCGGCGTGGAGTTTTTGCCGCGATCGGCGGGTTTCCCGATATCCCCTTGATGGAAGACATCGCCTTTTGCCGCGAGCTCAAGCGCAAAGGCGCGATTGCCTGCCTTCGTAGTCGCGCGATTACTTCTGCCAGGCGATGGAACGCGGAAGGGATATGGCGAACCATCCTCAAGATGTGGATACTCAAGTTTCTTTATCTCTTGGGAGCCTCGCCCGTTCGTCTGAGACGTTACTATGATGACGCCCGCTAGCGCACTTGTGGTTATGGCGAAGGCTCCGGTCGCCGGCCAGGTAAAGACGCGACTGCTAGCGGTAATGTCTGCCGAAGAGGCTGCGGAGCTCTCCCGCTGTCTCCTGATCGATCAGCTCGCTCACCTTTGCGGCCTCGCTGTTGCCGATCTGTATCTTGCCTTCGCGCCGGCTGAGGCCAGACCGTTGATGAAGCAGCTTGTTCCGAGCGCTTTCAGTTTGTTGCCGCAGCAGGGCCACGAACTCGGCGAGCGCATGACCGATGTTTTTGAAAGCCTGTTTGCTGCGCAGTACCGAAACATTGTGCTCATCGGCGGCGATTTGGCGCCGGTCCCGTTGAATTTTCTCGAAGAAGCTTTTCGTCTCCTCGAATCACCCGCTCCACGTGTGGTCTTGGGCCCTGCGCGGGACGGCGGTTACTACTTGGTCGGACTAAATGGGCCGAAGCCCGAAATGTTTGCCGGCATGACCTGGAGCCATGAGCGCGTTCTCGCGCAGACTCGGGCCAAGCTTGCCTCGCTTGATATTGAGGAGCATCTGCTGCCGGTGTGGTTCGATATCGACACACCCGAAGATCTACGCTACTTTCAATCCGCCTTGGATTCCAAATTGATAGGAGCGTCGCCGAACACCCTCAACCTGCTGGGCCGCCTGAACCAGATTCGGTGTGGCTCGTTCTAGAGTGGGCGCCCTGTTTGGCTCGGCAACACGGGCAAATCTCGGACGGGAAATTTTTTCCAGGCAGGGTTGTATTTTGGTTTCTAACGACCGATGTTAATAGAGTAGCTATTGTCCCTATCCCAGAACTTCATTTAAAAACTCAACGTATGAAGTCTGAGTTTAAATCCCTTTTAATTCCCCTTTTTCAAAGGAGGAGTTCTGTTTGGACGCTCTTTGCCCCTCTTTGGAAAAGCAAGCCCTGAGTGCAGTCGAAGAGAGGGGAAGGAGAGATTTATAGAAAGCGAGCGGTCACGGTGTCATCGATAGGACGACAGGAGAACAGCAGCCATGCCGAATCCGATTGACGATCTGTGCATCAACTCCATTCGCATGCTTTCGGTTGACGCCGTTGAAAAGGCGAAATCAGGGCATCCCGGGGCTCCCATGGGCATGGCTCCGGCGGCTTTCGTTCTATGGACGCGTTTCCTAAAACATAACCCGCGCAATCCTTCATGGCCGGACCGCGACCGCTTCGTCCTTTCCGCCGGGCATGGCTCCATGCTGCTTTACAGCATGCTCCACCTTACCGGCTACGATCTTCCGCTGGAAGAGATCAAGCAGTTCCGTCAGTGGGGTAGCCGGACGCCTGGCCATCCAGAGCGCGAGCTGACGCCCGGAGTCGAGACCACCACGGGACCGCTCGGTCAAGGTTTCGGCAACGGCGTAGGCATGGCGATCGCCGAGGCCTATTTCGCGGCGCGCTATAATCGGCCGGGCTACGAGATCGTCAACCATTTCACTTACGCCATCGTCAGCGACGGTGACTTAATGGAAGGAGTGGCTGCGGAGGCCGCCAGCCTGGCGGGCCATTTGAAGCTGGGAAAATTGATCTATCTGTACGACAACAACCGAATTTCGCTTGCCGCGTCCACGGATCTGACCTTTACCGAAGACGTCGCCAAGAGATTCGATGCCTATGGCTGGCACACGCAATCGGTGGACGACGGCAACGATCTGGATGCGATCGACCGGGCGCTGCGCGCGGCCCGTGCCGACACCACGCGGCCGTCGCTCATTTCGGTGCGCACGCACATCGGCTACGGATCGCCGAACAAGCAGGACACCTTCGAAGCGCACGGGGCGCCGCTGGGCGAAGAGGAAGTAAAGCTGGCCAAGAAGAAGCTTGGCTGGGCGCTCGAGCCGCCTTTTTATCTTCCGGAACAGGCGTTGGCCCGTTTTCGCGAAGCGATTGAGAACGGTCAAAGAGCGGAAGCAGAATGGCAAGAAAGATTCTCGGCTTACGCGCAGAAGTTTCCCGATGCGGCTGGCGAGCTGGAGCAAGCCATACGCGGCGAATTGCCGCGCGGCTGGGACGCGGCGATCCCCGATTTTCCTGCCGACGCCAAAGGAATGGCTACTCGGGTCGCGTCGGGGAAGGTCCTCAACGCAATCGCGCCGAAGCTCCCGACGTTGATCGGCGGCTCGGCAGATTTGAATCCATCCACCTATACGGCGCTGCCGAAGCTGGGCGATTTCGAAAGTCCCCAAAGAGAGTTCAAAGACAGTCAGGGGTTGGCGGGCGGGGGGTGCAATTACGTCGGGCGCAACTTGCATTTTGGCGTGCGGGAGCACGGGATGGGTGCGGCGCTAAACGGGATGGCGGCGCACGGCGGGATCATCCCGTTCGGCTCGACGTTCCTGATCTTTTCCGATTACATGCGCCCCGCGATACGGCTCGCGGCGCTCATGGAACTGGGGGTGATCTACGTCTTCACACACGACAGCATTGGGGTTGGCGAAGACGGCCCGACGCACCAGCCGATCGAGCAGCTGGCGGCCTTACGCGCGATACCACGGCTGGTGGTCATCCGTCCGGGCGACGCCAATGAGACGGCGGTAGCATGGCGGGTGGCAATCGAGAGCCGGGACCGACCGGTCGCGCTGGCGTTATCACGGCAGAATGTGCCGACCCTCGATCGAACCCAGCTCGCCGCGGCCGACGGCCTCCGCAAGGGAGCTTATGTATTGGCCGATGCGGCGAACGGCAATCCCGATGTCGTTTTGATCGGCACCGGCTCGGAAGTGTCTCTGGTCGTGGCGGCGAGACAAAAGCTCCGGGCGCAAAACATCGACGCGCGCGTCGTTTCGATGCCGAGTTGGGAACTGTTCGATGCCCAGGCGCGAGACTATCGCGAGTCCGTACTGCCGCCTTCCGTTCGGCCGCGGCTTGCCGTGGAGGCGGCTCTGCCACAAGGTTGGCATCGCTACGTCGGTGACGGGGGGGATGTGCTTGGGGTGGAGCGCTTTGGCGCCTCGGCTCCTGGAAATGTCGTGATGGAAAAGTTCGGCTTTACCGTTGACCACGTCGTGGAGCGCGCCCTGGCGCTCGCGGGCAGGAGGTGATGCATGCGCATCGTTATCGGTGCCGACCATGCCGGTTTTGACCTCAAGCAACAACTCGCCGCGTCCCTGCGGGAACTTGGGCACGAAGTGATCGACACCGGGACGACGAACAGCGACCCGGTGGACTATCCCGACTTTGCCGAAGCCGTGGGTAAGAGATTGCGAAACAAGGAAGCGGAGCGCGGCGTGCTTATCTGCGGCAGCGGTGTGGGGGCATCGGTTTCGGCCAATAAGCTGCCCGGCATACGCGCGGCGGTTTGTCATGATACCTATTCGGCGCGCCAGGGGGTCGAGCATGATGATATGAACATCCTGGTCCTGGGCGCGCGGGTTATCGGCATCGAATTGGCGCGCGAGCTGGTGAAGGTTTTTCTGACGGCGAAGTTTTCAGCCGAGGAACGGCATTGTCGTCGCCTCGAAAAGATCAAGGCTTTGGAAAAGCGCTACGGAAAATCCGGCTAAGGAAGACGTCATGAATCCTCTTAAAGAATTGCAGGCTCAAGGACAATCCATATGGCTCGACACCATCAGTCGCAGCTTGCTTCGCAGCGGGGAGCTGAAACGGCTGGTCGAGGAGGATGGGTTGCGGGGTGTTACCAGCAACCCGACTATTTTCGAAAAAGCCATCGGCGGCAGTGCGGATTACGACGACGCGCTGCGCGAGATTTTGAAGAAAGATTTGCAAACCCCCGTCGGACAGCTCTACGAGCCGCTGGCGATCGCAGATATCCAGACGGCGGCGGACGTTCTGCGCCCCGTTTATGAGGAGACCGGCGGCGCCGACGGCTATGTGAGTTTCGAGGTCTCGCCCCACTTGGCGCGCGACACGCCGGGGACGATTGCCGAGGCCAAGCGTCTCAAGGCCGCGGTCGATCGACCGAACGTGATGATCAAAGTTCCCGCCACGCCGCAAGGCATTCCGGCGATCGAAGAGCTTATCGCCGGCGGCGTCAATGTGAACGTCACCCTGATGTTTTCCATGCGGCACTACGAGGCGGTGGCGCAGGCCTATATCAAAGGTTTGGAGCGCTGCGCGGAACCGGGACAAGTCGCTTCCGTCGCGTCTTTCTTCGTGAGTCGCGTGGACACCATGGTCGACCGCGCGCTCGAGAGTCTCGGGACGCCGGAAGCTAGATATCTCCTTGGCAAGATCGCCATCGCCAATTCCAAAATTGTTTACCAGCGCTTTCGCGAGATCTTTCACGGCGAAGGCTTCGTAGCCCTACGCCAGCGCGGCGCTCGGGTCCAGCGACCGCTTTGGGCGAGCACCGGCACCAAGAATCCGGCCTATTCGGATATCCTCTACGTCGAGAATCTCATCGGCGCCGATACGGTCAATACACTGCCGTTCGAGACGCTGAGCGCGTTTAGAGATCATGGCCGGGTGCCCGGCGAAACCGTGCGGGACAATCTCGATCAGGCGGCGGCTGCCCTGGCGCGGCTCA
>DASTOD010000396.1:0-4966 GCA_035762645.1 Binatia bacterium
AATGGCGACGCCAGATCGAGCTAAAAATCCCGGTTCACCCTTCGACTTGGCTCAGGGCGAACGGAAGAATGCTTAAACCAAGATCAAAACTCGAAATTCGAAATCCGAAGTTCGAAACAAATTCAAATGATCAAAACCACAGAATTTCAAACAAGCCCGTTTTGGATTTGAGGTTTCGGTTTTGTTTCGGATTTCGAGCTTCGGATTTCGGATTTGGCTTAAGAGTGATATTCCCGGTATGAAAAAGCCCAGCTCACGACCTCCGGATCTAAGCCGTTTCGGCCGGCTCGCCGAATACAATCGCAAGCGGCGGTTCGGGGTCACGCCGGAGCCGGCGGGCAAAATCGGAGCCAAGAACGACAAAGAGCTCGAATTTGTCGTCCAAAAACACCGCGCGAGCCGGCTCCACTACGATTTTCGCCTGCAACACGACGGCGTCATGCTCTCCTGGGCAGTTCCGAAAGGACCCTCGCTCGATCCCTCACAGAAACGTTTCGCGATGCAGACCGAGGATCACCCGATCGAGTATAACGAGTTCGAAGGCGTCATTCCCGAAGGAGAATACGGCGGCGGAACCGTGATGATCTGGGACCGAGGCACGTGGGAGCCCGAGGTCGAGGATGTCGATCGCGCTTTAGCGAAGGGCGATCTTAAATTCACTCTGAAGGGCAAAAAACTCCGTGGCTCATGGGTGCTCGTGAGAATGCGCGATCGACAGTGGCTCTTGATCAAGCATCGCGACAAGACGGCCTCGACTGTGGATATCGCGGCCGCCAAGCCGCGCTCGGTGGTCTCGCGCCGGACGCTCGCCGGCATTGCGCGCGCCGCCGGCGCAAGCCCGCGGCAGCTGGCCCAGGCGAAGGAAGCCGATGCCTCTTCGACTGGCCCGGCCTCCCGATAGCGAAAAAATTTTGCCCGATGACTTCCCATTCCTGTGGATCGTGCTAGAATACATCGCAATTTAAGATCTCTCCTTGGAGTCTAAACTCTATCTTTAGATTGAGGTAAGCATGAGTCGTGTGTCTAAATTCGCTTTGCGCTTTTTTCTTACACTGATGCTTCTGCTCTGCAGCAGCTGGCCAATCAGAGCGGGCGAACCCACCGAAGAGATACGAATGGCCATCAATGAAGGTGTCGAGATTCTCAAAGAGTCGAAGCTCGACAGCACCAAACAGAGGTCGGAGGTTATCGATCGATTGCGAAAGATCGTTTATCCTCTTTTCGATTTCACCGAAATGGCCAAGCGCTCGTTGGGTCCCCATTGGCGCCGGATCGAGCCGCGGCAGCAAAAGGAATTTGTCGTCGCCTTTACCGAGCTTCTGGAAATAACCTACGCCGACAAAATCGATCTCTATGAGGGTCAGAAGGTCGCCTACTTGGGGGAATCCGTGGATGGGAACTTTTCTCAGGTACAGACGAGGGTCATCGCCAAGGAGGGCAAGAGCTATTCCGTGGATTACCGGCTCCACCGAGTTGACGGCAAGTGGCGAATCTATGATGTCGTTGCGGAAAGCATCAGCCTCGTCAACAACTATCGTTCTCAGTTCAACCGCGTGATCGTGAACTCATCCTTTGAAGAACTGATGAAAAGAATACAAGCGAAATCAAGCTAGCCGCGGATTCATACTGACAGTGGGAAGGGGTGAGGAGGCTTCCGGAAGCGCTCCTGACCCCTTTTGTTTATCCTATCTGACGTTTCTTTGATCTCTTCCCGAGATCTCGGCGAAGTTGATTTTTCCTTCTGCCTGAACTAAGGAGGCCTCATCACATAAGGAGGATAACTCCGATGGCGGAAACAAATCTCGCGGAAACCCTAATCGAGTATCTCAGCTCGAAAGACGTGCGGCACATCTTCGGTATCCTCGCCCATACATCCTTCGCGCTGGGAGATGCCATAGCTAAACGTCCTCAGATCAGGCTCATTCACGCGCAGCATGAGGGAGGCGCGGGAAACATCGCGCTCGGTTATGCCCGGGCGATCAAGCGGCCGGCCGTTTGTCTGGTGTCGGCGGGCGGCGGCGCCACGAACATCGTCACCGCAGTCGCTCAAGCTTATAAAGAGTCGGTTCCACTGTTCGTCATATCGTCGGATATCGGCACCGCCTCGTCAGCCAAAGGCGCCTGGTCTTCCTGGCATGGCATGGAGCATGTCAGGCTCTTTCAGCCGATCACCAAGCAAAGCCTGAAGCTCGAGCGGGCGGAAGAGCTTGGCGCCGTGTTGGATTCGCTCTTTCGCCACACCACGAGAGGACGGCAGGGGCCGGTCTTTCTCGCGATTCCGGCCGATCTGCAGGCAGCCACCCTGCCCGAGCCGGTGGCCTTTTCCGAGACTGCCGATCCGATCGCGCCCTCGATCGATTCTCGCTCGGCCGAAATGGCGGTCGATCTTTTGCTCCAGGCGAGGACCCCGGTCGTCCTCGTCGGGACGGGTGTCGATTGGTCGGGTGCGCAAAAAGAGGTTCAGGAGTTGTCAGAACTTTTGACGCTTCCCGTTGCCGCGAGCTATACGGCCAAAGGTGTTTTCCCCGAAAACCATCCGCTCGCGCTTGGTTGCCTGGGCGCCGGCGGCAGGCCCTATGCCCGTGAGTTCTTTCTGGAGTCCGATCTGATTCTGGCGCTCGGAACGACTTTCAGCGAAGGAACGACGCTCGGGTTCGGCCATCGAGTGATTCCTGAAAAGGCCAATATCATCCAGATCGATATCGACGCGGAGCAACTTGGCCGAAACTATCCTACCGTTTTGTCGATGCAAGCCGATGTCAAGGCGGCTCTGCGGGCGATTATCGAGAGGGTCAAGAGTAAAAAGCCGGGCGCATCGGCTCTGCGCAACCAGAGAGCCCAAAAAATCCAGGAAGCCAGGCAAAACTGGCAAACCGACCTCGCTAGCAAGGTCACCAACGGCCTCTTGACCTACGATTCTGTTCTCAAAACCCTAAATGAGTTGCTCAGCGGCAACGAGACTTTGGTCACCGCCGGTATGACCGGCGATTTGCTGCGGAACATCGACGCGGCAAGGCCTATCATCCATGCCGGCGAGTTTCGCGCCATCGGGACGGCGTTTGCGACTTCACTCGGTGTCAAGCTGGGTCTGCCGGATTCGCGGGTTGTCTGTGTCACCGGTGACGGCTCTTTCATGATGGAACAGCAGGAGCTCGCCACTGCTCGACTCCACAATATCCCCGTTTTGGCCGTCATTCTGCGCAATAACGCTTACGGCGGGATGAAACGTGATCAGCTCAAAAACTATGGAGGGCGAGTGATCGGCACCGAGCTTTTTGTGCCAGATCTAGCGCGCTTGGCCGAGCTATTTGGTGCAAAGGGGTTCACTATTACCCGCCCCGAAGAAGTGAGACCCGTCTTTCAGCAGGCGCTCCGGTCCGACGATTTCGTCGTTGTAGACGTAAAAATTAATAGCTAGGAAGGGGCCGCCGGCTTAAAAAATTTCAAACACGAAATCCGAAATTCGAAACAAGTTCAAATGACCAAAATTAAGGGAAATCCAAAAGAAACTTTCGGATTCGGTGTTTTGAATTTCCCGGATTTGTGATTTATTCGCCTGGGTTTGTTTCGGATTTCGATATTCGGATTTGGAACAATCAGACCAGTTGGCGGGAGGAAAACCATGCCTTTGGCAAATGTACGCGGTGTCAACCTCAATTATAAAGTCATCGGCGATCACGGTCCTTGGGTCGCGCTGTCACCGGGCGGCCGGCGGGATTTCGGGGCCGTCGAGCCGCTGGCAAAGCGTATAGCCGACGCGGGCCACCGCGTCGTGATCTTCGACCGACGCAACTGCGGCGCGTCCGATGTCGTCATCGCCGGGGACGACTCGGAGTATGAGATCTGGGCCGATGATCTTCACGAGCTACTGTCGCAACTGCACGCGCTTCCCGCTTTTATCGGCGGCAGCTCTTCCGGTTGCCGGACCTCGCTGCTGTTTGCCCTGCGGCACCCCGCGGCGGTGCGCGGCCTCCTCCTCTGGCGCGTGACCGGCGGGCGCTTCGCCTGTGAGCGCCTGGCTCGAGAATATTACGGCCAGTATATGGCCGCCGCGAAGCAAGGCGGGATGGCGGCTGTTTGTGAGATGGAGCACTGGAAAGAGCGAATCGCCGCCAGAGCTGAAAATCGCGATGCGTTGATGAAAATGGACCCCGCTCGTTTCGTCTCCGTTATGTCCCACTGGCGCGAGTACTTCGTCCGCGGCGCCGACCTCCCGGTTATTGGCGCGAGCGAAGCCGAGCTCAAGTCGATCAAAGTGCCTGCCTGCATCATTCCGGGCAATGACAACACCCATTCGCGTCACACCGGTGAGAACTTAGGCCGCCTTCTTCCCAGCGCCGAGGTCCATGTCTTGTTTCCCAAGCACTACGACATGGACTTGAGCCCGCGAGAAGAATGGGATGAAAAGGCAGGCGAGATAGCGGCGCTTTTCAGTGACTTCATCAAGCGGGCGGTGTCCCACGCCGCATAGCGGTTTCGGGTCTCGCGTCTCGTGTCTCGAGTTTAAATCGAAAAACTCCCAAACTCTTATGTTCTGTCCGAGAGAGAGAAAGTCACAATCATTGCAGATCGACTCGATGCCAGCATCGAATGGCTTTCCCTCGCCCGCGAGCGGGAGAGGGCGAGGGTGAGGGTGAAGCGCTGGTAAGCCTCTTTCACTGGCCGCTAAGGAGGTAAAAAATGAAACTGGACGGTCAAATCGCTATTGTGGTTGGCAGCGCCCGAGGCATAGGCGCGGAGATTGCTCGAACGTTCGCGCATGAAGGGTCAGCCATGCTGCTGGTGGATATAGAAAGCATGAAAGCCGAGCTCGACCAAGTTGCGCAGGAAATCGCAGGTAAAAACGGACAAGCGATCGCTGTAGTCGCCGACTGCACGGATGATCGTCAAGTCAATAAGATGGTGGACGAGTCGCTCCGCCGGTGGGGGAAAATCGATATTCTGATCAACAGCGCCGGGCTCAGAG
>DASTOD010000397.1:0-5072 GCA_035762645.1 Binatia bacterium
GGGAAGCTTGTTGTCGGGGCGTAGAAATTATCATGGCAACCACATGCCCGTTGGGCTTCAACGTCGATAGATTACGCGAACTGGTTCGCGCGGAGTACGATCGCGTGGCGCGGGAGCCCAACGGAACCTTTCATTTCCACCGAGGAGCGGAGTACGCTTGGCGCATGCTCCGCTATGACGCTGAGGAGTTGGCGACGCTTCCGGTAGAATCGACCGTGTCTTTCGCCGGTGTCGGCAATCCCCACCGCATCGGGCCTATCGAACCCGGCGAAACGGTGCTCGACGTCGGCTGCGGCGCCGGGACCGACCTCATGTTAGCCGCACGCCGCGCCGGTCCGAGCGGGCGCGCCATCGGCGTAGATATGACCCCCGCAATGCTCGAGCTTGCAAAACGCTCCGCGTTGAAAGCGGGTCTTTGGGCCAACGTTGAGGTCCGCCGCGGGGTCGCCGAAGAGTTGCCGGTGGACACTGAAAGCGTGGACGTTGTGATTTCCAACGGAGTCCTGAACCTCTCGCCTGATAAAGGGACCGTATTCAGTGAGATCCAGCGCGTGCTCCGACCGGGAGGCCGGTTGTATCTCGCCGATGTCGTGGTTCAAAGAGAGATTTCAGTTGCGGCGCGAAGCGATGTCGCCCTCTGGGCGGCCTGAATTGGCGGCGCTCTGCCGGAGGCAGAGCTTTATGAAATCACTGGCGATGTTGGTTTGACAGGCGGTAAGATCGTCGAGCGGTTCGACTGCTACCAGGGGACTTCCGCTAAAGCCAAGTTGTCCCAGGATCTCTATGTGCAGGGTGTGAACTTCTTCGCCCGCAAACCCTCCTGTATAGAGCAATCGGGGTTGACCTTTGGGTCTGTCTCTTGATAGCAAGAAGCAAGAACTTTTTGGATGCAACACATCGGCATTTCCAAGGATTAGGGGATTTCATGGATAGCCGGGAATTCGCAAAGACGATCGAAAAGCGAGTCGCGGATTTTTGCGCGAGTCTGGATTCCAAGCTGCCGGCTTACAGTTA
Organism: Binatia bacterium; assembly: GCA_035762645.1. Lineage (GTDB taxonomy): Bacteria > Desulfobacterota > Binatia > UBA9968 > UBA9968 > DASTOD01. The sequence continues at coordinate 1,015 of DASTOD010000397.1, forward strand.
TATTCCGCTCAGCACCGATGAGATGCGCATCAAGGTCATGCAGAGCAGACTCTTCAACGAAGTACGGGCGGGCGAGATTTTTGGCGGATGGCTCAAGAGCACACCCGAGATCGATGTCAAAAAGACGCTTGCCGAAGCGGTGCACGAGGAGTATGTGCACGCGACCTATCTCGAGGAGGCACTCAAAAGAATGGGCGCCGTGCCCTACGACTACAAGCCGCTGCCCGCGCAGATGGCCATGTTCAATGCCTTTGAAGGGCTGACCGATACCGTCGAGCGCATCGCAGCTTTTCCCATGGCCGGAGAAGGCGTGGCGGATTATTTGATCGCCAAGAGCCTAAAAGCAGGAACCGTGCCCAAATGGGTGACTGAGCCTTACCAGAAGATTCACGAGGACGAAGAGGAACACGGTAATTATCCCTTCGATATTCTGGTTAAATACGCGACCACGCCTGATAAACAAGAACGAGCTGCCCGCGCCGTAACCATGAGCCTTACGCTACGGCGCGAGTACTTCGATAATCTCGACCGGTGGGTATTCGACAGCCAAGCCTACTAATCGCCTAAGTGCCATCTTAGCTGAGCGATTTCGGAGGCAAGCACTCGGGCAAGCGATCCAGCGAAACACCGGATCGCTTGCCGATTCTTTAGAGCCAATCGGTTCCGCCGCTACTTCTTCGTCGCGATAACGATCTCTTTGAGCTTCGCCTTTAGTTCCGGCTTGAGCGTATATAAAGCCGCAAACTGCTTGGTCGCCGCGGGACCATCAAGCGGTTTAATATCGAGCTTAGCCTTTTGGGCTTCAGCCAAAAATTCCGGATCCTTCATGGTTGCCATGAACGCCTTTTGCAGGAGTTCGAGGCGCTCCCTGGGTACCCCGGGCGGTACTGTGTAGGGTCGCGCTAATTGTCCATAGGGACCGTTCACAACCTCGAGCATGGCGCGTGCCTCATCGGTCTTTGCAAATTTGATCGCCAGCGGCACGTTCTTGAGCTCGGGATGCGACTCGGTCATACTCTGAATCACAATATTCACAGTTCCCGCTTCAATGCCCTTCTGCCAGGTTGGCTTGATGGACTCCCAGGCCCAGCAACCCCCGTCGATTTCGCCGCCATCCGCCGCGAGGCGAATGTCGGCGGTGCCTTTGTATCCCGAGATCATCTGCATCGGCAGACCGATCGCCGCAGAAACGATCCTCGGAACATCGTCAGTGGTCGAACCGGGTGCCGTGCCGCCCAACTTGACCGGTTTTTTCGCCGCTAGCCACTCTTCGGCGGACGTGATTCCACTCGCTTTGGTCAGCGCGCAGACTCCGGAATCCGCTACCGGCACGCCGAGATAGCCGAATTTTCGTCCGTCGAACTTCGCCGCGGGATTTCCCAGAACTTGCTGAAGCACCAGTGGGCCGATCCAATTTCCTATCGTCAGTCCATCTGGTTTGGCAACGCTGAAAATATGGTTGGCGGCTATCAAACTGCCGGCCCCGGTCATGTTTTCCACGACAATAGTTGGATTGCCGGGAATATGTTTGCCGATGTGCCGCGCAATCGCTCGAGAGTAGGTATCAAAACCGCCGCCCGCCGCAAACCCGACGATAATCCGCACGGTTTTCCCCTGGTAGAAGTCTTGTGCGGATGCGCTTACAGGGACCACTACAGATCCCAATAGCAGCAGAAGTACTTTTAAGCCTCTCGTTCCTAGCATCGTTTCCCTCCTCTTACAGTTTATAGAGTCGTCGACTTATTAGACGTCCAGGATAATCGATCCTTCAGCGTCCGATAAACTTCCCCAGACGCAGTGCTACTCATTTGAAAAGCTTATGTCAACATGCCACCAGGCTGTCTGGGACCTTTTAAGCAGCCTGGTTTTCAGAGGTTTTCATCTAAATCCAGCAGCCGCCTAGACGGGCTGAATATAGACGTCGACCAGAGCGGGACGTTTCTCTTCCTTGATCACCTTCAGCGCGCGGTCCAAAGCCGGCCGGATTTTATCGGGCTCGGTTATGGGACCTTCTCCGGCAATACCGAACGAGCGCGCAAGGTTGGCAAAATCTACGGGTGGTTTTTCCATCCGCATGCCGACCACCTTGTTTTCCGGCGGGCGACCACGCGCGATGGCGATTTTTTCCTGATGCTCTTCGTCGTTGTAGTAGGTGCGATTATTAGTCATGATAGTGAGCAGCGGTACCCCGGTATTCGCCGCGGTCCAGAGAGCGCTTGTGGTGTAAAGCAGTTCGCCGTCGCGCTGCAGATTGACGCAAATCGTTCCGGTGCCGCGGTAGGGAAGCGCCGCGCCGACCGACGCCGCGGGACCGTAGCCGAGACCGCCACCGCCATAGCCGCCCAGAAAGAGGCCCGGCTTGTCCCAATTCCACAGTCTGCTGGGCCATCCTCGAAAGCCGCCAGCCACAAGCAACCAGGATTCGTGTTTGATTGCCTCCCAGACCTCGTAAGCAAGCCGCGGCGGCGAGATCGGCCTCTCATCCCAGCGCTTCCTTAGCTCGCTTTGCCAGCGTGCCCGGATCTCCTCGTGCTGGGAGGCGAGTGCTTTGCCCCTTTGCTCGCTGACATTCTTGGAAAATGTGCCCTGACGCTTGATCTCGTCGATTAATGCCGGCAAGAACACTTTGGTGTTAGCGACAATCGGAAGATCTACTGGAGCGAGTTCCTGAAAGTCGGCCGTCCAGCCGCGCAGAGAAATATCCGCGAGCGTTACATGGATGACCTTGCAGCCCGCTTTCGTGGCCGCCACAGTGGTATGGGTGGCGGCATCTTGCCGTACCAAGGCGCCAAAGAGGTCCATAACGTCGAGTCCCAGGATGACATCGGCGTTGGCGACCAACTCGCGGTTTCTTCCGGTTAAGTTAAACGCATGCGTGTTTGGAAAATTCAGTCGCGCCCCGAGATCGATGACCGGTATCGACAAGAGATCCGCAAGTTCGACCAGGCTCGATACCGCGTCGTTGTTTCTGCCGAGATAGTCGGCAAGGATGACCGGATTCTGCGCCTCTGCAAGCAAACGCGCTGCTTCTTTGATAGCGCCGGCGTCGGCCTGAAGCGGCGCTGGCGGGCGAAAGCGGCTGGGATCCGGAAGGGGGATTTCTTTGTCGATGGCCGATTCTTGATCCGTAACGTCGAAGCAGAGATAAACTGGACCCGGTGGGTCGCTCATGGCGATTCGGTAGCCGCGCATCATGGAAGACGGAATAGACTCTATGCCGACGGGTTGGTCGTCCCACTTGACAAAGTCGCGCACCAGATTTCCCTGCACCAGGGCCGTATGGATCCAGTCGATCCAAGGCCGCCGTTTGCTGGTATTCATGGGGCCCGTGCCGCCCATCACCAGGATCGGCGTGCGGTCGCACCAGGCATTGTAAATCGCCATCGCCGCATGCTGTAAACCGACGACATTATGGACGATCGCCGCCATGGGCTTGCCCGCAGCCTTGGCGTAGCCGTGCGCTACCGCGACGGCGATCTCTTCATGACAGCAGAGAATGATTTCCGGGTTGGGACGGCGGCCGCTCTCATAATTAACGAGCGAGTCATGGATACCGCGAAAGCTCGAGCCTGGGTTGAGTGCCACATACTCGATACCGAGAAGCTTCAATAGATCGACGATGAGATCCGAGCCGTAACGTGCAGCCATAAAACCCTCCTGTATAATACTTAGATGAATTACGGGCTCAACGCTTACGTCCCTCACCCATTCCCTCTCCCTGAGGGAGAGGGTTAGAGTGAGGGTGGAATCGTAGGAGTCTAAATAGTGCCGCCCAGGTAACGTCCGTCCTGATATTTCTATACCATCAGTGCAGCGCCTGCGGAACCTCCATCCCATAGAGCTTCGCGACGTTGGTGCAAACAAGCTTCCGCCGCACGCCCGGCGCCAAATGTCCTAGATCCCGGTCGATATATTTGCGGGATTCCGGCCACGTTGAGTTTCCATGCGGATAGTCGTTAGACCACATACAGTTATCCTGGCCCCACCATTCAAAATGATGGCCAGCGACGGTGTCCCTGAAAAACGTTCCGTAGACCTGGTTCTTGAAATAGTCGCTC
>DASTOD010000398.1:0-14146 GCA_035762645.1 Binatia bacterium
TGGAAGGCGCGGAAGTAGTTGTCTGTGATCTTCATCAAACCGACGTGGACAGGGCTCTGGAATTGTTGAGCTTGCCGGTGGAACGAGTTCTAGGCGTGAGGGCGGATGTGACGGGCGAGGAAGATGTCCGTTCGTTGTTTCACTCTATAAAAGGAAAGTTCGACGCGCTCGACATCCTGGTGAATAACGCCGGCTTTGCCTGGCCTCGCGAGGGTCCGATCGATCTGGAAGTGGCGGATACGCCTTTTCAAGTTTGGCTGAAGGTGCTTAACACCAATCTCACCGGAACTTTTTTGTGTAGCAGAGAAGCGTTGAAATTAATGAGGCAGCAGAGGTCCGGGACCATCATCAATATATCCTCGCCTCAGGGAAAACGGGGAAGAGCGTTGAGAGGACCCTATTGTGCCGCCAAATTTGGGGTCGAGGGGCTCACTCAGGTCATGTCGCTGGAGAATAGCGCCTATAACGTACGGGTCAATGCCCTCGACCCGGGAGGCATAGTGGCGACCGAGGCGATACGCAATATTGCCGGCAATAAGGGAAAGAGAATGTTTAGTCCTGAAGTCGTCCGGGCCGGCGCCGTTTACCTCGCTTCCGATGAGTCGATAGGGGTGACTGGCCGTTCGTTTGTTTGCAGTGAGTGGAATGAGCAGCACGGAATACCGCTTCCCTACATGATCGCGTAGCAGTCTGCTGAAAAAGACTCATAGGCTTCGTTGCGCTCAATCGCCGCGCTCCAACGTACTAAGCAAGTACGCCTACGCTCGTCGATTTTTCGCGCGCCTCGCCTCTGAGATCTTTTTGAGCAGACTGCAAGAGTTTTTCTGGAAACAGGAATATCATTGGAGGGCGCAAAGTCTTGCGCCAGGCGCTTGGACATAGCGCTCTTCAGATCCGTGTTCATCGCTTATTCGCTGAGGCTTTCTTGACCCGGCTGAGGACGAAGTCAGGGCCGGCCGTTTGCGGCAGCGCCCACTTTTTGAGTGGTCGACCTTCAGCGAAAGCGCGAAGCTCCCGCTCCCAAATCTTCCGAAATAGAATCACCCCTACGTCGGAGCGCCCCAGATGCTCCTGCGCCCGATCGGCGATGACTCCCTGGCCAACTTGGGAAACGTAGTCTTGGGCGTGAATGAGGGAGATCTTGTCGTTGGTAAGCTTCTCGAGATCCTCAAATTTCAGCTTGCCGGCCAGAACAGCCTGGCCGGCGTCCCTAATCGAAAAATTTTCCTTCGCCCCCATTTCGGCATACCGCTCCCGATACCGCCGCGCCGCCTCACCAGTCAGAGGCACCAAGCGCAGGCGAAACTGCAGAGATTGCTGATCGTCCAGAGGCACATCCCATTGGAAGCGGTCATCCCAGGGGATCTCGGGGTCCGGCGAGGGGTTTCTAAACGTGTAGGCGTTGGGCATCACGAATTGCAAGACGTTAGTCCAGCCGCCCGGAAAGGTAGCATAGGCCGTCGTCCCCCAAGGGCTCTCTTCTTTCGAGATTGTCGGAAGGCCGCTCCGTATGTCGGCTGACAAATAGGCTCCGCGGTGCACAAACGGCACGTGGAGAGTATCGCCGTTATTGTCGACGCGTTGGAAGAAATTACACGGCCAAACCTGTACCGGAAGAACTTCAAGCACGCCTTCTTTCTCGAAATGTGGATAGCGGGGAAACGGCGGCGCTTCGCCCTCGCCGAAGTAGGCAAAGAGGAGTCCCAGGTACTCCTTAGTCGGATAGCTGCGTATACGAATCTTTTTGGCGAAAGATTCCTCCTCTGCCGGTTGTTCCACACATTGCCCCGTACCGTCGTAAAGCCAGCCGTGATACATGCAGCGGATGCAGTCCCCTTCGACCCAACCCGCGGATAGCTGCGTTCCTCGATGGGCACAGCGAAATGCAATGACATGAGCCGCTCCTGCTGTCCCGCGATAGAGGGTGAAATCTTCGCCCATAATCCTGATCGGTTTGGCCGTTCCAGGCGGAATGTCTTCGGCGCGGTAAACCGGATGCCAGAACATGCGCAGGTATCTTCCCGCCGGCGTGCCGGGTCCGGTGCAGATCAAGTCCATGAAACTCAATTTCGCGCGGCCTTTATTTTTCTTGCGAGTAGCCATAGCACCTCCTGCATTGGCTTATAGCACATGGCTTATAGCGGATGGTCCGATCTATATGCCATAGCCCATCAGCCATAGGCGATTGCCGTCGCCTGCCTCTTCTCCCATTTATGCCACCTACCTCTTACAAGAAAGAATTTCAATTTGACACCAACCCTGTGGTTCCATAGACTCCGCGAGTCCCTCAAGCTCCCGCAGAAAAAGCACTCTGAAAGGAGTGAGCCATGAAAACGGAAGCCACGCCAAAGCCGACGCGTCGTCATCTTAGTAGACGCTTCGCGGAGTTTATCCTAATAACACTTGCCGCCTTTCTATGCATCGCGTTTTCAGCGATGGATGAGGCCGTCGCGCAAAAGGTCCGTGTCGCTATGCCGGCCAAGAGCATGACGTTCCTCAACTTCTATGTAGGTGACAAATTTGGCGTCTACAAAGCCGAAGGGTTTGAGGTTTCTTTGGAGGTCATAAAAACCGAGGTCGGTGTGGCCGGCATGATCGCTGGGGAGATAGACTACACGGGCGCCATAGGCTCGGCGATGCGGGCTGCCGCGAGCGGGGTACCTTTGAAAGCCACTATGTTCAGCATGGACAGAGTGCTCATCTACATGTTCGCCAAGCCAACCATCAAGTCGATTGGCGAACTGAAGGGCGGCAAGACTGTGGCTACCACGGGATTACTCGCGACGCCGACTTACGCCGGCAAGGTAATGGCGCGTGCTCATGGCCTCAACCCCGACAAGGATTTGATCTTTCTTGCCACCGGCGACGTAGCCACTTCGCTGGCGGCGCTGCAGAGCGGAGCGGCAGATGTCGCCATGCTTTCCATTCCGTTCAACTTCAAGGCGGAAGAGTTGGGTTTTCGAAACCTTGGGAGCGCGGTGGACTATCTCCAGACTCCCTTTGCCGGAGTGGCGGCCTCCGACGCAAAGATCAAGGCCAACCCAGCCCAGGTAAAGCGTATGATCCGCGCGACGCTCAGGGGAATGGAAGTCACGAGGGACCCGGCAAATCAGGAAAGGGTGACCGGCCTATTGATGGATGAGTTCAAAATCGATCGCAATGCCGCAGCGCTGTCTCTACAAGAGATTGTGAAGGCCTTCACGAGAGACGGGACCATCGCGGACGATGCCGTGAAAGCCGAGATCAAGGAGATTCGCGAACAGGCAAAGCTCAGGGGGGAGATTCCCATTGGTCAGCTTGTCGATTACAGGCTCCTCAAGGAAATCCTGGCAGAAAGGAAGCGCTAGCCCCGATTCACCGGGCAGCAGCGATCAAGGCACGAGCCCTTCGACTGTTAGACCGGAGCCGGACAGCGCGGTCCATTCGGCCAGACGGCCATAGGCGACGCACTTCGTTCTTGCAAACAACGACATCGTAAGACAGCAAAGCCAGTTGCGGTCAATACTCCGTCCGCTTCAAAAGGATAGACACCCACGTCTAAATACTTCACAGCTCTCATTGGCTGACACCGCCGATCGAGACGCGTTGGCGTATTCAAAACAGCAGTTCCCAGCGCAAAACGTGCCTCTGTGTACGTCAAAATACCTAGAGAGCTTCGAGGTAAATTCGTCACTCGGTTTCCCGCGTTGTCGACGTGGGGAGGAGCAGTTTACCGCGCGGGAATGTAGGAAAATGACGGCAGTCGAGCGTCCTCCTCATCATACGAATACGGCCTTGAGGGTCGAGTCCCAACACCGGCACATTCAAGCGCCGAGCGTACTGATTATTCTTTAAACAGGCTCGGCCCAAATTGTACAAATATAGTGCTCCTCTATATTTTATGACTCCTTTCAGACCCTTGGAAACTAGCCTTGATTCGCGGACTTTGCGAAAAAACTTCGCCGGTGCTGATTGCCAAGCCCTCCAAACAAAAGTGGCACGCTCTTTGGTTCTCCCTCTTTCGATATACCTCACAAGTAAGAAGCGAGTATGGACCCATGACCGCGGCTGCGATCCGCTTAGACGCCGCTTTTCTGGACGCGCTCTACAACGGCCTGACTGACGCGATTCTCGCGGTGCAGTTTGGCAGTCGCAAGATCGTGCACTGGAACAAGGGGGCGGAGGCCATGTTTGGCTATTCGGCTCAGGAAGTCCTTGGGCAGACGACCGAGATTATCTACCCCGATCAGCATTCCTTCCAAACAATCTCCGAGCTGGCCACGCCGAAAATACGTCAACAGGGTTCCTGGCAAACCGAGTGGGAATATCGGCGTCGCGACGGCTCCCGCTTTCCTGCTGACGTAGTGGCCACGATGATACGAGGCGCAGAGGGGACCGAATTTTACGTAATCGTCATTCGCGATATTTCAACAAGAAAGCAAGCCGAGGCAGCGCTTCAGGAACAAAGCGCCCTACAAAAACAAAATCGGGAGACCATCCAAAAAATGTATGAGGAATTGGAAGCTCGCGTCACCGACCGAACTGCCGACCTTCAAGGAGCGAACGAACAACTCCGAAAGGAAATTGTAAACCGCCGCCAAGCAGAGGAAAAATTAATCGATAGCGAACGGATGGCGACAATTGGCTTGACCGCCGCAAAGTTGGCCCACGAGATCGCCAATCCTCTTCAGGCCATGAATACGGTCCTTCAAATGCTGGAGCAGTACGTTGCAGAAAGCAGAAACATCTCGCAAGAGATGCTCAAGTCGATCGTCGGTGAATTTAGAGAAGAGGTCAACCGCCTGATGGATCTTCTCGATCAATTTCGAAATATCACCCGACCTCAGAAGCTTGAGATCAGGCCGGTTAATTTGACCCTCTTGGCTCGGGAAGTTTTGATTTTAGAGGCGCCTCATTACCAGGAGTGCGGAATCCGCGTCGAGGAGAATTTTGCAGCCGACCTGCCGGCGATTGCCGGTGATTCTATAAAACTGAAACAAGTGCTTGTGAATCTATTTAAAAATGCGGCTGAAGCTATGTCTCAAGGGGGAACATTGACCCTGCGGGCCTATCCGGAAAAATCGGAAGTAGTCTTTGAGGTCATGGATACGGGGGTGGGAATTCCCGAGGGAGTCAATGTTTTTGAGTTGTTTACGACCAGCAAGGCGGTAGGAACCGGCCTTGGACTGGCGATCGTCAAAGATATTGTTTCCGCCCATCATGGCGGCATCACATACACGAGCGAGCTCAATAAGGGAACAACCTTCCAATTGAGATTTCCGCTGTTGGAGTAATGACCTGGATTCGCCGTTGGCCTGCGCGCCGAATAAATTCAGACTCCTCAAAGCTTTCGGCGCCGGCTCGCATCGCTTAGCCAAACAGCTGCATGTTTGATATCGACGAACACCGCCGCCGTCAAACCCAGCTTTGATAGAGAATCGCCCAAGACGCGCGGCCCTTCGTCCACCTCTGCCGAAGACACCAGCGCAAACTTGAGATGACGACGCCGCAGATCAGGCTCGATTCTATTGACCAGTCTGCGGATAACTGGAGATTGGAGCTCTAGACTCGCCTCTTCGAGATCGATCAAGACCTTACATTCAAGGAGCGATTGGGTTGTCGCCGCAATTTTGCGCAAAATTTGGTCGAGTCCCTCTGAGTCTATGAGTCCGTGCGCGATGACAACGAGAAAATTTTCGCCTTCCGGCAATTGGAGCAATTTAATCTTCAAGTCCATAGCTAAATCGCAAGATCACGCCGGCACAGTCTATCCCGATAGCCGTCGACAATCCGTTCTGAGCCAGCAGGTCAGCCGTTACTGACAAGGGCTTTTCTCAGTTCCGCTGCAGCAGATAAACCCAGGTGTGTACCTAGGTAAAGCGGGAGATTGTTCTTTGATGATCGAAGCGGGAATCATTGAGGGGACGGGCCAGCCGAAACCAGCCTGTCCCCCTTTGGTGCACTTGAGATTTATCCGACGTTGCGGGACAAAGCGGCGAACGATGTGCTGCCATCGGCGCGGCGGAGCAAAAGAAGCAGCGGCTTGTCTCCTTTGACTTTGGCTACTGCGTCTTGCACGCCTTGCACCGAACTCACGGGAACCTGGTTGACCTGCAAGATCACGTCTCCCGGCTGAATCCCGGCGTTTCGGGCCGGGCTGCCGGGCGTAACGGCTGTCACCAGCACCCCTTCAGTTCCCGTTAGACCCATTTGGCCCCGCTCCTCGGGCCGGATGTCCTGGAGCGCCAACCCCCATTCGCCCTTTTCCTGCGGCGGCATTGCCGCCGCAGTCGGATCGTTGAGCTTGCCAATGGCTACGCTCACGGTTCTCGGCTTTCCGTCGCGTATCACCTCGACCGAAACGGTCTTGCCCACCGGCGTGGCAGCCACCAGAGACGGCAAGGTCACCGACTGGTCGACTTTTTTCCCATCATAGCCGACGATCACATCACCGCGCTTGATTCCGGCCTTATCCGCGGGGCCTTGAGCCACGACGTCGCCTACGAGAGCGCCTCGTTCTTTATCCAGACCAAAAGAGCGCGCGAGATCCGGTGTCAGCGGCTGAACCGAAACGCCCAGCCAACCGCGCGTGACCGCGCCCTTGGTCTCCAGTTCCGGGACGAGGTTTTTCACGAGGTTCACCGGAATCGCGAAACCAATGCCGATATTACCGCCACTCTGGCTGAAAATGGCCGTGTTGATGCCGACGACCTCACCGGACATATTGAATAGCGGCCCGCCGGAATTACCCGGATTAATGGATGCGTCGGTCTGAATGAAATCGTCGTATGGGCCGGCCCCGATTGTTCTGCCTTTGGCGCTGACGATTCCCGTGGTAACCGTGTTGCTCAAGCCGAAGGGGTTGCCGATCGCCATCACCCAGTCCCCGACGCGAAGCGTGTCGGAATCGCCGAGCGTTGCGGCCGGCAGAGAAGCTTTGGTTTCGATCTTGATCACCGCCAAGTCGGTCTTGGAATCGCGGCCGAGGATCTTGGCCTTGTATTGCTGTTTGTCGCTCAAGGTGACCGTGATCTCCTGGGCGTTCTCAACGACGTGATTGTTCGTCAGGATCAAGCCGTCTTTGCGAATAATGAATCCCGATCCGGTCCCCTGGCGCCTGAACGGTTCGGGTTGCCGGGGAATCGGCGCGCGGAAGCGCGGAAACGGACCTTTCTCGCCGAAAAACTGGCCCGGAAGATCGGTCTTCGCGATCGACGTCGCCTTGATGTTAACCACCGCGGGGGCGACCTGCGCGGCGAGATCGGCGAACGACGGCAAGGCGCCGTTTTGGGATCGCGCCAGGGCGACAGAATCATTCCTTTGCGCCGCCGCCATCGAGTTCTGGGTTTCGCGGCCGATGGCAAATCCGCCGCCAATCAGTGCAACCGCCAGCACGGTGGCGGCAAAATTTACTCTCTTCGATTTCATTCTTCTCCTCCTTTACGGAATGCGCCTACGAATAATGTTTCACGATATTGTTTTTTGTTGCAGACTTTAAGTCGCAACGATGAGAGGAGAATGAGACGCCGATTAAAATTTCTTAATCTTGGCGAGACCCGAGACAGCGGCAGTGGTTCTTGGCAGTCTGTCTGCTAAGAAGAAGGAGGCGGAGCCAGCGGCAGCGTCACTCGAAAACAGCTCCCCTCGCCGGGTGTGCTGAACACACGGATCTCACCGTGATGCAGCTGGACGATCGAACGGACCAGAGCCAGTCCGAGCCCGGTGCCGCCGCCTTCTCTGGAGGGATCGCCGCGGTAAAACCGATCGAAGATATGCGCTTGCACCTCTGCGGGGATCCCTGAGCCCGTGTCCTTGACTTCCAAGACAGCCGAGCCGTTCTGCCGTTCGAGAGTGGTCTCGATCCTACCACCGGCCGGCGTATATTTGATCGCGTTTTCACCCAGGTTAAAGACAAGCCGAAACAATAACGAGTCATAACCCTCGATCCACAGCGGTGGAGCCGCGCCAACGATGAAGGTGTTTGCGGCCCGTGCCGCCAACTCACTCAACGCGGGCGCCGCATTTTCCACTACTTCGGCCAGGTTGACGAGCCTTGGAGGCGTGCTCAAGGCGTTGCCTTCCATGCGCGCCATCAATAGTAGGTCCTCCACCAGCGAATTCAGCCGGTCCACCTCTTCCAAGCAACTTGCCAGTGTCTCTCGAATCTCCGGGGGCGCCTGAGAGGATCGCAGCGCAACTTCAATCTCGCCTTTAAGGATCGTCAACGGCGTCCGTAATTCGTGAGCGGCGTCCGCGCTGAATCGGCGCACGGCGCCAAACGACCCCTCGAGCCTCGCCAACATGTCATTGAGCACAGCCGTCAGCCGTCCCAATTCATCGTCGCTGGAGAGCGCCGGAACGCGTTTAGTCAAATCCTCCGCTTCAATCCGCCGCGCCGCCTCCACGATCGCATCGACCGGAGTGAGGGCCCGGCGCGCTAGAAACCATCCACCCAGCGCCGCGGCAGCCAAGGCCAAAGGGGCGAGGACGAGCAGAACGAGAAGAAAACGGGAACGGGCAGCATCGACATTTTCCAACGACATCGCCACCTGCACGATATTGACAGTCGCGCCGTTTCTGCGCACCGGCAAGGTCAGAAGCCGGAATGATTTTTCCGATCCCGGGCGGAGCGCGACGGTTTCCAATGTCGCTTCGCCTCGCTCCGCATTTCGAAATGCCTCAACGCTCAGGGGCAGCCGCGATCTGCTGCGCGGCACGAGACGCGGGTCGAGCCGGCCAAACGGGTCGAGCAGCTGGAAAAACCGCTCCGCGAGTTCGGGTCCCAGCAACGAGTGCAGCGAGTCTTCAAGATCGGAGCCGAAAAAAAATGGGCGCCGGACCGACTCGGCGATGGCGCGAGCGACTGAACTCAGGGAGTCATCGACGTTTTTCCGCAGGCTGCGATCGAGTAGGATCACCGAGGTCGCGCCCAGCAGGGCAAGCATCGCCGTCAGAATTCCCGTATACCAAAGCGTGAGACGGCTCCGGAGAGTGGTTGGACGCCAATTCATGACGACGCGGGCTCTTCCTTCATCACGTAGCCGACGCCGCGCACGCTGTGGATCAGCTTGGGCTCGAATTCGGTGTCGATCTTTTTCCTCAGGTAATTGATGTAGACGTCGATCACGTTGGTGAAGGTATCGTAATGGACTCCCCACACGTGCTGGGCGATCACGGCGCGGCTGAGAACCTGTCCGCGTCTGCGAAGCAGGAACTCGAGTAGCGCGTATTCCTTGGGCGTCAGGTCGATCCGCTTCTTGCCTCGGGTCACTTCGCGGGTCACCGGGTCGAGCCGCAGATCCGCCATGGCGAGTACGGCCGGCGACGGCGCAGCCCCACGGCGCAGCAGCGCGCGCACCCGCGCCAGCAGTTCTTCGAACGCGAACGGCTTGGTCAGATAGTCATCCGCGCCTAGATCCAGCCCGGTGACTCTGTCGGCGACCGTAACCCGCGCTGTCAGCAAGAGGACCGGGATCTCGATGCGGCGTTGACGTATTTCTTTCATCAGGCTGAGGCCATCCAGCCGCGGCAGCATGACGTCCAGGATGGCCACATCGTAGCCGCCGGCCAGCAGCCGCTTCAGTCCCGCCTCGCCGTCGTGCTCTACATCCACTGAATAGTGGGCCGCTTCGAGGCCCCGCTTGATGAAGCTTGCAACTTTCCTTTCGTCTTCAACGACGAGGATATGCATGGTCAAGCCTTTAAACGCCGTATCCTAACATACTCCCGCGACCGAACCGGGGAAAGATGGGCTTGAACCAGAAAATCGCTTCACGGCTGGACTCAAAAGACGCGATTTGATCTGATTATCGTGAGGTGAACGGAATGAAGGCGGCTCGAATTCATAATTTTGGCCCGCCGCAAGTCATCTGCCTTGAAGATGTGCCGAAACCGGAACCCGGCAACCGGGAAGTCGTCGTGCGGGTCAAAGCCGCAGGAGTCGGACCGTGGGACGCTTTGATCCGCGGCGGTAAGAGCGCGCTACCCCAGCCGCTTCCTCTGATTTTGGGATCGGACTTTTCCGGCGTGATTGATTCAGTCGGTGCTGGCGTGGAGGAGCTGAAAGTCGCCGACGAGGTTTTCGGAGTGACCAACGAGCGTTTCACCGGCGCGTACGCGGAATACGCGATTGTCAAGGCGGGCACGATCGCTACGAAGCCAAAAACTCTCAATGACACGCACGCGGCATCCGTTCCGGTTGTGGCGCTCACCGCATGGCAGATGGTCTTCGACGTCGCCCGGCTATCGTCGGGCCAGTCTGTGCTCATCCATGGGGGGGCCGGCAATGTCGGCGGCTATGCCGTGCAATTCGCCAAGCGAGCCGGGGCCGTGGTGATCGCTACCGCTTCCGCTAAAGACGCTTCCTACGTGCGCAGTCGCGGCGCCGATGGGGTCGTCGATTATCGCGCGACGCGGTTCGAAGAGCGGGTGAAGGAGATCGACGCGGTCATCGACACGGTCGGCGGAGAAACGCTCGACCGCTCTTATAGAGTTCTCAAGCGGGGCGGTATCGTGGTCTCCTCGATCTCCCAGCCCTCCAGGGAAAGAGCCGCCGAATACGGCCTGCGGGCGATGTTTTTTCTCGTTCAGGTCAAGACGGAGCAGTTGAAAAGAATTGCCGAGCTGATCGACGGCGGCGAGCTGAAAACCGAAGTGGGGGAGGTGCTGTGGCTCGACGAAGCGCGCATCGGGCACGAGATGCTCGAAGGCGCGCCGCACCGGCGGGGCAAGATTGTCATAAAGGTCGCCGACTGATCGCGAATGCGAAAGCGGATGGCGAAAAGAGACCGCTGACTACGCGCCTTACCGGGAGAGCCGTATGTGGAGTCGAAGATAAAAATTATGGATCCCCAAACCATGGATGGGAAGTTCCATGACGGTCTGGTCCGCAGACATGGCAGGAATCCGGACGCGGACCGCCTCCTCGTCCTCGATCATCCCTTGACCCCGGCAATCTACACAGGGGAAGAGCCAAACACGCCCGGAGCCGTCACAGTGGGGGCAGGTATAAAAGACGGGCACTCCCACAGGAACAGTAAGACCTCGGGCGGCTTCCTCGGGTGACAGCATGACTTCGACGTTTAAACTCTGGAGCCGTTCACCTTTCGGAACATCGTCTCCTGTAAAATTCCGGATGAACCGCTCAAACAGAGCATCGAATGACGGCCGGATGGTTTGAAAATCGCGCAGCAAGGAGATGGGCTCAGGTATGAGGGGCTCGGGCCTGGATCGTGGGCGGGAAAAAATCGGCTCAGCACGCGAACGTGGACTGCTTTCGTCTTGCTGGAGCTCATTATCATACAGTGTTTTTTGTTCGGGAGTTGAGAGAACGGCGTAAGCTTCCTGTAGGTCCTGGAATTTGCTGGCTCCCTCGGGGCCGGCCCGATCCGGATGGTATCTCTTGGCCAATTCACGAAACGCATGGTGGATGCCACAAGCATTTTCCTCACGTGAAACGCCCAGAATCAAGTAGTAATCCTTCGTTGTCATGGGGATACCTGCCTTAGCTTTTATCCCGGTCTCGACTCTCGGGTTGAAAACATTCGCCGCCGTCGCCGCGCATGCTCCCGGCCCGCCGCTTACCGGTCGAGCTGGGGATAATGGCGAAAGATGTCTTCTTGATTGAAAGGCAAGCGGCGCGGCGACGACAGGTAGGCGGCAATTCGGGGCCGAGACGAAACGCGATCGTGCAGCGCGACCAACCGCGGGTGCGCGCGCTCCAGTCTCGCCATTGCGCGCGGAAACGCGTAGCGCAAACCGGCGATCATCTGGAAGATCGATAGATCAACATACGAAAGCGGTGCGCCGAGGATATAGCCTTTCCGGCTCGGACTGCGCTTCAGCACCTGCTCGAAGTAATCGAGGAATTTGGGCAGCCGCTCGGTCCTGAAATCCGCGGCGCGCCGCTTCGCTTCACGCTTCTGATCCTCGTAATAGAGATTGCTCGAAATCGGATGATGCGTGTCGTGGACTTCGGCGACCCAATCGGCGATCGTAAGCTGCAGCTGATGTGCCCAGAGCCGGCTGCGCTCGTTCTTCGGCACAAGCCCGAGCCGCGGGCCGAGAAATAACAAGACGTTTGCGGTTTGTGCGATCACCAGGTTGCCCGCTTTCAGGAAAGGCGGCGCAAACGGCGGGTGCTCCGAACGGTTTTCCAGGAAGCGCATCAGGGCCGGAACACCTCGCTTCGAAAGACGGCCGACGTCGACGTAGTCGGCCCCGGCGTCTTCGAGCGCAAGCCGGATGAACTCGCCGCGGCCCTGTATGTCGGGCCAGTAATAAAGCTCATAGCGCATGTTCACTCTCCAAATCGGTGCACTTTTACGGATTACGGCTGTTCAATCGTTTAAATCCTTGAACGGAGCGTAGCGGTTGAACAGGTCGAACGTCTTGAACTTTGGCCGAAATCATACGCGGTCCATGTTTTGAGTCACGCTTTCAATTCTCCCACTCACTTTTCTCCAAGATGCCGGGTACGTGAAGCGAGGGCAATAGTTTGCCGACACTTTCCGCACAGTTGCGCGTCTCAACGATGCACCAAGAGGCCCGTATCACTTATATCGTTTTTGGCACAAGCAGGATTTCAGAAGGAAAAAAAGTCACGATTTTAAGCAAATGAACACCTTTGCGTCGATGGCATGCTCCTTGCGCAATAAAGATCTCAGCGCGGCGCTAATCTTGTTTTCAAATAAAAATAAAAGGAAAGGGAGCTTATGAATCGGAAACAACTGTTATCAGTTTCATTTTTAGCAGCGGCCTGCATAACGTTTAATGCAGCGCCCACCTGGGCTCAAACACAGGAGAAATCGGTTGGCGGAACTCAAAGCCAACGAACACCGGACTCGGATACGCCGCTTCCCAAGGACAGTCCGATGAGCGGCAGCAGTGACATTCAAAAACCGTCCGGCCGCAGTCAAGCCGGCCAGACGCAGGAGAAATCGGTTGGTGGAACTCAAAGCCAACGAGAGAGGGAATCCGGTACTCCACTTCCCGGTCCGTCCGGCGATATGCAGTCAGGGAGCAGTCGAGCCGATCAAATGCAAGGCAGACAGGTAGGCGGAAATCAATGGGCCAAGAACGATGTTAAGAAAGCCCAGCAGGCGCTAAAAGACGCAGGACATAACCCGGGTCCGATCGATGGGGTTGTGGGTGCTCAGACCCAGCAGGCGATAAAAGAATTTCAAAGCTCCAGCGGGCTCAAACAGACCGGCACATTGGATGCCGAAACTGCTCAGAAGCTGGGGATTCAAAGAGGCGACAGCTCTTCAGCGATGGGCCGTAGCACACCTTCAAAGAGACCGACAGGCGCGAGTGACGGTCCAAGCTCGAGCCAGCGAGAGTCATCTTCTCCAATGGGTAAGTAACGATTGATCGGACGTGATCGTGTGATAGGGGCAGGTTCAAACCTGTCCCTATCACGTTTTAAATCGGCCAGCCGTGTTCCGAGAGATCGATCGGATTCCCGTCCGGATCATGAACCCGGTATTCAGCCTCACGGTTGGGCGGTCTTTTGTCGACGCTCGTCGCGGCATTTAGATCTTTGCATGCTTCGCGCACACCGCCGACGTCTTCTACTTCGAAGCCAAAATGGTAGAGGCCTGGTTTTAGCTGCGGGCCCTCTATCTTTCGCTCGGGCTCGATGGGTATGATCGCCACGTTGATGTGGCCATCGGATAGATAGGTCGCCGTACCGATTCCCTGAACGATCTTGAGACCGAACGCTTTAGTATAAAACTCGACGAGCTTCTCCACGTCTTCTGTGAGAATGGCGAGGTGACGAATGCGTGCCATTGTGCTTTCTTCTCCTTTCGAAGTGGTGCCGACTCAAATCCGAATCCTAAGCTCGAAATCGAAACAAGCGACCATCAAATATCGAATATCCAAACCCCAAGCCCGAAACCGGTTTGTTTCTAACTTTTATCTTTTGATCATTTGGATTTGTTTCGAATTTCGGATTTCGAGTTTCGACCTTTTCTGTCCTTCAGGCCGGTCGCCCCTACAGCGCGTAGAATCTCTTTGGATTTTCATACAGCATCTTTTGAACCGCAGACTGCGAGATCTCTCCCCGCTCAGCTCGCTCCTGCAGCAACTTTCGAAACTCCAACTCCATAGAGGGATCGCGGTGCGTATAGTCCGAGCCGACAATCAAATTGTCTTCGCCGACATA
>DASTOD010000399.1:0-5217 GCA_035762645.1 Binatia bacterium
ACGAAATTCCAAGAGGTAGCCGTCGAATCGATCCGGAGTAGCTGTTTCAGTGACAGCCTTTAAGCTTCGCTCGGTATCGGGCCACCGATAATGAAAAAATTCACCGAGACCGGCGACGCGGGGCGTAGCGTGGGCCGCGTCTTCGCTGCGTTTCTCGATCGGCTGGGCCTCATGAGGATAGGGCTCGAAAAGCAGCTGCTGGAGTGATTGTACGAGCGGTATGTCGAGACCGTCGAGCCAGATGATCGGCTTGCCTGAGTCATTCGTGTGGTCATGCCAGGCGAGTTGAGGCGTCAGGATGAGGTCGCCTTTCTGCATGACGCATTGCTGACCATTGACAGTGGTATAGGCGCCATTTCCATTGAGGATAAAACGGAAGGCTGCCGCCGTGTGCCGGTGTGGCCTGGCGTGTTCGCCCGACTTCACGTACTGAAACGAAAAGTGAATGGTATGGGTTGTCGCCTGACGATCTTTCAGTGCCGGATTTAACAGGCGAACGGTCCGTCGTTCAGCCTGTTCAATGTTCACGACGTCGCCGGCGCGCATAAGGCTCTCGTAAACATCTTGCCACTTCCACAGGCACGGCTGAACGGTGGTTTTAGGGTAGGGAAGATAGCTCTCGAGACCCAACTGCCAATGTCCTCCAAGATTTTTCGTCGCCATGTCTTGGTTAAGTAATTCGACGCTGTCAGTCACATTCGATCTCTTCATCTTTTGCTCCTATCCCGGTACTAAAGATTGGAGTATCGGAGTGATGGAGTAATGGATTCATGCACTTAACACCCAACACTCCAATATTCCAATACTCCAACGCTCCATTCCGCCTCGCGCCTCGCCTCTGAGAGCTTTTTGGTCAGCCTGCACAAAGAGGTTTTCCGCAGCCCCGAGCCAACATTCCCGGGCCACGGTAGTCGTTGGGTCGAGATACACATCAAGTCTGGGATGTAAAATACGGCTGATCGCGGCTCAAGGTCAAGGCAAGGGGCGGGGCGGCATCTAGATCGTCATAGCGTGAGGCGCGCGCCGGGCTGAGGGGCTAACGGTAAATTATTCGCGCCGGCCGGCCAAAACGCCTTGAAAACAGTTTTCAGTCGACTAGCATGAAAAATCAACGCCTTCACAGGAGGTTAACCATGGCTGTCGAAGTGGGTGATATGGCCCCGGATTTCGAGTCTTCTGTGGGTTAATATTATCTACTGGATATTATTGAGTAGTTTTTATGAGTCATGTGATTGTGTAAGAAGATGTGTAAGGCATACACGGCATCGGAACGCATTGTTTTAACCCTTCAACAACTGGAGAACGGTGCCACTCGACTTCACTGCGCACGCAGCTTTCGATGCTTCGCACGCGCTGGACGCGCGAGGACCCCGATAGGCCAATTTTGAAATCACTTTGACTCCTTGGATGCCCATCTCTCGACCCTGCCAACTGCGTTACTCGTTTGTCTAGATCGGCCCCAGCAACACTCTCCATGAATGGCTCTTTTCCTGACGGTCCTGTGTCATATCCACTACGACATAACTGCCTCTCAGTGCCATTCCGTTTATGAAATCAATACAATCCAATCTCAGAGTGAAAGGTTAACGCTCGCCTGATGTGCGCCTGGAGCAGTGCGGATCCTGGCTCCGATTCTGTGGCCAGCAAAGTGAGGGCCAAAAAAAGGGCGATGTTTCAGATTATTTGAAACACCGCCCTCATTTGTTTGCTCACCCGTTAATTTGTGCGGATCCTATCGCATCCCGATCGTGCGATATGCAATTCGGAATACGCTTCGGAACCGCTCGATGACGTCATCGCTAAATTCAGGTGAGGTCAAAGCGATCCAGGCTTCATCGCCTTGTTCCAGGCCGCGACAAAGTCATGGATAAACTTCTCCTGGGCGTCCGAACTTCCATACACCTCGGCCAGGGCCCGGAGTTGGAAGTGCGAACCGAAGATGAGATCGACACGCGTGTTGGTCCACTCGACTTGGACAGTCTTGCGATCGCGCCCTTCGAACACGTCCTTGGCATCCGAAACCGCCTTCCACTCGGTGCCCATGTCGAGCAGGTTCACGAAGAAGTCGTTGGTCAGCGCCTCCGGCCGCTTGGTTAAAGACGCCGTGCTGGGACTGTCCGAAGTTGGTCTTCAATACGCGCATGCCGCCGACGGGAACCGTCATCTCAGGCGCGGTCAGCGTCAGCAATTGCGCCTTGTCGACCAGCAATTCTTCAGGCGATATCGAGTACTGGCGCTTGCTGTAGTTCCGGAAGCCATCTGCGATCGGTTCGAGCACGGCAAAGGCTTCCACATCGACCGGCATTCTTCGCGGCTTGCTCAACGCCCGCGCAACCGGCCAGGACGATCAGATCGGCGAGCGAGACCTTGTTGCCGCCAGACTGCGCGCCGTTGAATTCGCTCTGGATGCCCTCCAGAGTCTTCAGCACTTTCGCCAGCTGATCCGGCCGGTTGACTTCCCAATCCTTCTGCGGCGCGAGGCGAATGCGGGCACCGTTCGCGCCGCCGCGTTTGTCGGAGCCACGGAAGGTGGACGTCGACGCCCAGGCGGTCGAAACCAGCTGCGAGACAGACAGCCCCGAAGCCAGGATCTTGCCGTTGAGGGAGGCGATGTCCTTCTCATCAATCAACTTGTGATTGACCGCGGGGATGAGGTCCTGCCAGATGAGCTTTTCCGCAGGACCCTCCGGGCCGAGATAGCGTGCGCGAGGGCGGGCTCAGAGGATTGTTGGTTAAAAAAAATTACAACAATCGAAGACCTTCTTAGGGACAAATCCAACCGATAAAGAAATTCCGTATCTTAGTTTCAAATATTACAAATTCTGCTTACAGGGAAATCACTGAACAACACACGAGTAAAAATGTGGCGGAGGCTGTTGGTCAATCGATAAGTATTCCAATAGTTTTTAAACCTTATAGAACTGCCGCAACGTGCTACGTCGATGGTGGCATGTTAAGCAATTATCCTCTGTGGTTGTTTCAAGATTCTGATGACCCAACTCTCGGCGTTAGGTTGCGCAGCAAAAGCGATGAGAGCCTTTCATCCTATAGATAACTTTGCTGATTACATTCTGGGCCTGTTATGGACGATGGTCGGAGCTCACGACAAATTCCGTGGCATTCCGCGTAATCGTCAGGTTCTGGACGTGCCTACGGGTGAGATTGAATCAACGGATTTTGAAATACAACCGCATCATGGAGAAACTTCTGGACGACGGCGACGTCTGTGGGCCAGGCCGGCGCCTCTCCATCACAATGTGCTCGAGGCATGGTGACCCCCGTCAAAAGAAAAGCGCGGGCGAACCGCAGAGGTAGCCCGCGCTTGCTGCAACGGTATTGGTAACGAACCTAAGCGCGGCCCTTGGCCCCTCGCGCTCCCGCGCCGTTCCGCCCAAGGTCGAAGCGATCGTTGTTCATGACCTTGTCCCACGCAGCCACGAAGTCACGCACGAACTTCTCCTTCGAGTCCTCTTGTGCGTAAACCTCGGCGACGGCTCGGAGCTGGGAGTTATAGCCGAAGACGAGGTCGACGGCGGTGCCGGTCCACTTCACCGCGCCGGTGGCGCGATCGCGACCCTCGTACACGTCCTTATTCGAGCCGGATGGCTTCCACTCCGTGCTCATGTCTAGCAGGTTTACGAAGAAGTCATTGGTCAACGTCCCAGGCCGCTTGGTGAAGACACCGTGTCGGGACTGCCCGGAGTTAGCATTGAGGGCGCGCATGCCGCCGACGAGAACCGTCATCTCTGGAGCGGTCAAATTCAGCATGAACGCCCGCTCCACCAACAGCGTCTCCGGCGACAGCTCTTCTCCGGCTTGGACGTAGTTGCGGAACCCGTCGAAGGTGGGTTCGAGCACCTTGAACGACTCCACGTCGGTTTGCTCCTGCGAAGCGTCCGTGCGCCCCGGCGCGAACGGGACCGTGATGTTGAAGCCGGCGTTCTTCGCCGCTTGCTCGACGGCTGCGCACCCGCCCAGCACGATCAGGTCGGCGAGCGAGACCTTCTTCCCACCGGACTGTGAGCGGTTGAAGTCCTGCTGGATCTTCTCGAGAGTCTGCAGCACCTTCGACAGCTCGGCCGGGTTGTTCGCTTTCCAGTCCTTCTGTGGCGCGAGGCGGATCCTGGCCCCGTTGGCGCCCCCGCGCTTGTCGGTGCCGCGGAAGCTCGCCGCAGACGCCCAGGCGGTGGAGACCAGTTGGGACACGGACAATCCCGATGCGAGGATCTTGCCGTTGAGGGCAGCGATATCCTGCTCCCCGATCAGCGGATGATCGACCGCGGGGACGGGGTCCTGCCAAAGCTGCGGCGGCGGAACCCACGGGCCGAGGTAGCGCGAGACGGGACCCATGTCGCGGTGCAACAGCTTGTACCAGGCCTTGGCGAACGCATCGTTGAGCTGGTCCGGATGCTCACGGAAGCGCTTCGTGATCGCCGCATAGCTGGGATCCACCTTCAACGCAAGGTCCGTCGTGAGCATCATAGTGGTCTGCCGCTTCGAAGGATCATGAGCATGGGGCGCGGTGGGCACCACGCCAGCGGCATTCGGTTTGGGAGCATACTGCTTAGCGCCGGCTGGGCTCGTCGTTAGCTCATAGTCGTGGTTGTAGAGGTTCTCGAGGAACCCGTTGTCCCACTTCGTCGGGTTACTGGTCCAGGGGCCCTCGAGCCCGCTGGTGATCGTGTCGGCGCCTTTGCCGGTGCCAAACCTGGTCTTCCAGCCGAGGCCTTGCTCCTCCAGGCTGGCGCCCTCCGGTTCGGGACCAACGTACTGGGCGTCAGGGGCAGCACCATGGGCCTTGCCGACCGTGTGGCCGCCGACGATGAGTGCAACCGTCTCCTCGTCATTCATCGCCATGCGGCGGAACGTCTCTCGAATGAACTTTGCTGAAAGCGCCGGATCCGGGTTGCCACCCGGCCCCTGCGGATTCACGTAGATCAGGCCCATGTGGTCGGCGCCCATAGGCCCCTGGATCTTCTCGTCGCCGGCGTGGCGCTCGTCGCCAAGCCACGTGCTCTCTGGGCCCCAGAAAATCTCGTCGGGTTCCCAGCGGTCCTCGCGCCCGAAGCCGAAGCCGAACGTCTTGAAGCCCATCGACTCATAAGCACAGTTGCCGGCGAAGATGATCAGGTCGGCCCAGGAGATCTTGTTGCCGTACTTTTGCTTGACCGGCCAGAGCAACCGGCGCGCCTTGTCGAGGTTCGCGTTGTCGGGCCA
>DASTOD010000400.1:0-2740 GCA_035762645.1 Binatia bacterium
GACGCGTGCTTTGCGAGCCACCACGATGGCTTCGGTTCCGGATGGACCTGCCGCTCCGCTCATAGTTTGCCGAATCCAATGGACAACGTGAGCTTGGGAGGAATGGATTGATGACCGAAATGCTTCCTATCATTTACCTGGCCAGGCACGGTGAGACGGCGTGGAGTCTATCGGGCCAACACACGGGACTTACCGATCTGCCTCTGACGGAGCGAGGCGAACGCAACGCCCGCCAGCTTGGAGAGCGCTTGAAAGGACTGACTGTCGCCAGAGTGTTTACCAGCCCGCTGCAGCGAGCTGTGCGAACTTGTGAACTGGCCGGTTTCGGGACGGTAGCCGAAGTTGATCGCGATTTGCTCGAATGGAACTACGGCGAGTATGAAGGCCGTCGCACGGCCGAGATTCTTGTGGAGCGTCCTGGTTGGCAGCTGTTTCGCGACGGCTGCCCCGGAGGAGAATCACCGGATCAAATCGGCGCGCGGGCCGACCGGGTCGTAAGTCGCTTGCGCGCCATCCACGGGAACATCCTGCTTTTTTCGAGCGGCCATTTTCTGCGCGTGCTCACCGCCCGCTGGCTCGGGCTCGAACCGGCGGGCGGTAGATACTTCCTGCTGAGCACGGCGAGCCTGGGTACATTGGCCCATGAACATAGTAACCCGTCCGAGCCGGTGATCCGGCTGTGGAACGATACTCGTCATGTAGAGACGTAAGGGCGGCAGCATTTCGAAACCGGCAATGAGTTAAGGAGCGCATTCCTTCTCCCTGGAGACTGTTTCGTAATGGCGCGAACCTTACAAAACTGAGATTCCTCGGCTAAAGCCTCAAAATGACATTGCGACACAGTCTCCTTCGACGGTGCGTGCCGTATAACGATAGGTAGACCCTTGGGCAATTACATTCTGAGGAAAGGTAAAACATGATTGGCATCTGCACAACTATCACGTCTCTTCCTTCCGCCTTGTTTTGGGGATCGATTTCCGTTTCGGGAATAATTGTTGGCGCGTTGATTGGAATCTTCGCTCCGTTAACCCATCGCGCCATTGCGGCTACCATGGCAGTGGCCGCTGGGTTATTGCTGGCCGCGGCTACCGTGGAATTAGCCGCTAAAGCCATCACGTTGACATCCTCTCTGGCTGGCGGTTTTGCTGCCCTCATGATTGGCGCCGTTGGGTTTAGTTGGGCGAATTCGGTCCTGAGTTCTGTCGGGGCAGGGGATCGAAAACGGTGTGGCTCATGTGTTTCCCAACCATCCGAAACCTCAAACCCTGGTAGCGGTAATGCCATTGCGTTGGGGACTGCTATGGACGCCATACCTGAAGCATTGGTGCTCGGCCTGACGCTGAATACGCATGGTCCGGAGGCGGCGCTCATCGCTGCAATTGCGCTGGGTAATCTCCCTGAGGCGATTTCGGGTTCTGCCGGAATGCAGGCCGCTGGACGTTCTGTCAAATGGATATTGGGTGTTTGGGGTACTGTTGCTGTCGGCACAGTCGTCTTGACAGGTGCGGGCTTTTTGGTGGCCGGCAGCTTATCCCCGAGCCTGACTGCTGCATTGCAGTTATTCGGGGCTGGCGCACTAATTGCCATGGTAACTGAGACGATCATTCCAGAAGCTGTGCATGGCACGCCAAAATTTGCTGGAACCATTACAGCCGTTGGGTTTGCTGCCCTATTGTTGTTCGCTGTCTTAGCGGAGTAACTATTTACATCCCCAGTGGCAATCAACGCCTAACACCTATGAGGCCCCCGGTTGCGGCGGCGCGCCTGGGACTAAAACGGGCAACCTTGATCTCCAAAATGGAAAGGCTCGGGATCTCACGCTCTACGAAATACGATACATCGGTTTAGAAGAGAAGGACGGCTATCACGAGAAAAAGTCCTAAGCCGATATTGGACCTACGTGGTCGGCCTGTATCTGATATTCACCGCCGGTGACTCGCAGGCTTAAAGCTCTTCCACTCAGAATGCCGACTTATGTTTTGCTGCGGTTTATAAAAAGGGAGAAGCGACCTCGTTGCCTTCGCCCCGGAGCAGCGCCCTAACTGCCTGCAGTATTGCGGAAGACACAATCCGCGTGCCCAAAACGTGCCCAAGACAAAAGTAGAACGGGTGAAACTAGTTGAAATTACTGAAGCTCGAAAGAAGGCTTTAAGAGCAGGAGATGGCGACTAAGTTCTTGTTGCAACGGAAGAAAACATAAAATTCAATAGAAAATTCCCAAGCTGGACGTCACGGGTTCGATCCCCGTCGCCCGCTCCAATCATTAAAACTCAACTACTTACAATTTTGGCGCCGTCCAGATTCTTAGCTGAAACAACGATAGTGCCCAAAACGTGCCCAATTTGAAACTAAAGAATTTGGAAACAGTTAAAATGGCCAGAACTCGGTAAAAACTTTTTGAGGATAATTTTCACTCAAGTGCTTGCTCTCAAGCTGGACGTCGCGGGTTCGATTTCTGGGGCTTGCGTTTGAATCGAACCTTTCTTCGATTGGCTGTTTGAAGCGGCCGAGATTCTGGCAGGCGCGAAGAAAAACCACGATCTCTGACAAGGATTTCGATCACGGGACTATGAAGAAAAATTGGTGCTGCAAAAGCGTTCACGTGCCTCCCCACGTGCTTACGAGCTTGGCCCTTTCGCAATACCATTTTTCGACCTGAAATCAGGCTCCTGATGAGACACGTGCTCGGTTATGCGCTTTCGGGCCGGACAATAGAGCGTGGCAAAATCAGCTGGGCACC
>DASTOD010000401.1:0-24444 GCA_035762645.1 Binatia bacterium
CCATCCGATAATAGTCATACAAACCTCCTAAAGGTTTTAACAGTTTGGTTTACGCGCCGTTTGAGTGTTCGGGAGGGAGCAAAGAAAATGCCACGGAAAAGCTATTGATATATCGGAAGATTTTCACTGCGGTGTCCCAACTTTGAGACGCGGTGATCGGCCGTCAGATGCCGGCTCGCAGAGCACTTCGGTAATACGACTGATCGATGTACTTCTCTACCGGCGGCACACCAGGCGTGAGGTATCCCATTTCAGCACGCAATGCTAACACGGCGGCAAGTCCCGGCAGGTCGAGTTCCGCCTGGGGATAGAGGCCGTAAATAGGATCCAAAAGCGCTCCCAAGGTTTTTTCTGCGCGCGCGCGATCAAGCGTGTTGTGCTTTTCTAAAAGGTTCGAGCATGCTCGACGATTTCGCGGCTCAAAGCACCAGCGGGTCGCTTCGACGTAAGCTCTGATATAGCGCACCAATACCGTCTCATGATCTCTCGCCCACTGGCGCCGGGCAGCCCCACACGTGGCCTGGTAGACCGGTGACAATTCATGGCCGCGGGCCAGACAGTGACAGCCGGCGGCTAAAGCGTCTTCTGTGTAGGGCGCAGTCAGTAAACCAGCGGCAATCTTCTTGTCCAGCAAAGCTCTATACCGATGCTCCCATCCCCCGACTTCCACCAGACGGTACTCGCCTGGAGCAAATCCATTGGACCGGAGAAACCTTTCCAACAAAAAGACAAACCCTGTGACCCTGGAATCGACGCCGAGGAGATGACCGCGAAGCGACGGAACGTCGGGAAACTCCGGCGCGGCGATCAAACTCATAAGACCGCTGTGGAGACCCATAAAAATAAAAAGGTCGGTTTCACGATCGCTGGCATCCGATCGCCGCTCAACGGCCGCCACAACGTCATCGGCTGCCGGGTGAGCTATCTCAAATTGCCCGGCCTCGAGCGCCTCGATCATGTAGTCCGAACCGGGGGTGTATGCGACTTCAACTTCGAGGCCGTGCTTTGCAAAAATTCCGTGATCTCGCGCCGCGTGCACGGGCAGGTTGTATCCGGCGCGAAACTGGATCAGCCGCAGATGAGTGAGCGACGCCATAAATCCTCGAACTTAAGAAGACAAGCCGCTACCGAATCGGAGTATCTCGCGCAAAGGCACAAGCATGTCCTGAGCGGCAGTCGAAGGGGGCGCCAAGAAAACCTAGCGGTCTTGGCGCGATGATAAGATTTTTTGCGTGGAGATCAAGAGGGTTCGGCCTGCCATAGTTGGGTAAACTCCTAAGCGCCCGCCTTGACAGCTCTGGCAGGATGAAAAAAAGACCGTCCTGTTTATCACGCATAGCATTCCTGAAGCGGTCTTTCCGGGCGACCGCGTCGTCGTGATGACGGCGCGGCCGGGAAAGGTCGCGCAGATTGTAATGTCGATCTTCCCCGTCCACGCACCACGGCGGTTCGCGACGAACCGCAGTTTATTTCGTACGTGAGACAAATTCGCAAAAGTCTCGGCGTACTTTAATTGAGTCAAGGGGACAAACGGCTTGGTAGTGGTTCAGTTTCGTCAAGATCTCTCTCTTCGTTCGAGATGACAATCCTCCATTACTACGTGTCATTTCGAGCGGAGCGAGAAATCTTTCTCCCTTACGACAACTGGGTGCACTTCTAATTGAACCACTACGGACGGCTTCGGATCAACGCTCTCACGCGGTCGAGCGACAGCGGCAATTCCTTTACCTCGACCCCCAACGAGGACAGCGCATGACTGACCGCATTGGCCAGCACGGCTCCGGTGCCGACGATTCCGCCCTCGCCCGCGCCCTTGACGCCGAGCGGGTTTAACGGCGACGGCGCTTCTTCCAGAACGAGGCTTTCAATCGGCGGGACATCTGTGCTCGAGGGAAGGGGGTAATCTCTGAACGTCGTGGTGAGGAGCTGGCCGTTCTCGCCGTAGACCAACTCCTCGAGGAGCGTTCCGCCGATGCCTTGAACGGCGGCCCCGACGGCCTGGCCATGCACGAGAAGCGGGTTGATGCAGCGCCCGACGTCTTCCACCACCAGGTATTTGAGAATCTCGACCCTTCCGGTCTCGGGCTCGACCGCCACGTGCGCCAGGTGAACGCCGTACGAATGGGTCAATTGGTTGGAAGTAAAGTAAGCGGTCTCCTCGAGCGCCGGCTGTCCCGGCGTTTGCCTTATCGACTCCCGTGCATGGCTGACGAGATCCTTTAGATCGAGCGCTGGAGTTTGGCTATCTTTCTGGTAGACAGCTCCTTCCCGAAGCTCCAGTTCGGCCGGATCGCGGCTCAACCGCTCGCCGGCAATCGTTAAAAGCTTCTGCTTCAACTGCAGCGCGGCCAGATGGACGGCGTTGCCGCACATGACCGTTCCCCGGCTGGCGAACGTTCCCCAGCCGAACGGCACGAGATCGGTATTGCCATGAAAGACCGAGATCCATTCCATCGGCACGCCTAAACTGTCGCCGCAGATCTGCGCCATCGCGGTCTCGTGACCTTGACCCAAGACATTGATGCTGAGATAGACGGCGACCGTGGGACCGTCGCCGAGCGCGACGCGCGCGCCTTCATAGGGCTCGAGTCCACCGGTATTTTTCACAAAGTAAGCGACGCCGATGCCGTGATAGCGGCCGTTCATGAGGCGGCCTTGGAAGGTTTTAAGTTCTTCATAGCCGAATTCCCGCAAGCCGCGGTCGAGCGCGCTCGGAAAATTTGCGCTGTCGAGCACGGTCGGATTGGCGCCGGGCCGGGTGATGCCGATCTCGTAGGGGATCTCTTCCGGCTGGATCAAGTTTTTGCGTCTGAGCTCTACCGGATCGAGATTCAAATCCGCCGCGACCATGTCGAGGAGCCGCTCGCGGAAAAAGCAGGACTCATAGCGTCCGGGAGCGCGATAGGTGCCCATGCCGGTTTTGTTGGTGACGACGCAATGGATTTTGCATTCGTAATGGCGGATTCGGTAGGGGCCCGGTAAGAGCGCCGCGGTCGAGCACGGCACGAGCCCTCCGTGGGTACGGATATAGGCGCCCATGTTGCCGTAAATTTTGGCGCGCAGGGCCAACAGTGTCCCGTCCCGCCGCGCGGCGATCTCGATCTCGCAGCTCACCTCGCGGGAATGGTTCGCCGCCATGAGATGCTCGCGGCGATCCTCGATCCATTTGACGGGCCGGCCGAGCCGCACCGAGGCGAAGGGGATCAAGAAATCCTCGGGATAAAGCTCGCCGCGAATGCCGAAGCCGCCGCCGATGTCGTTCTCGATAAAGTGTAGGTTGTGTTCGGGAAGCTTCAGAAACGCGGCGATCACCTGGCGGTTGTAATGGAGCAGCTTAGTCATCCCGTAAACCGTCAATTCTCGTTTGCCCGGGTCGAAGTCCGCCACCAGCCCGCGGGTTTCCATGGGGTTTCCGGTGTGCCGATGGACGCGGAACATTTCCCGGCGCGTGTAGTCGGCCTGCGCGAAAGCGCCGGCAGCATCGCCGATCTTAATTTCATGGACCGCGGCGAGATTCGTCCCGGCCTCTTCGTGCACGAGGACATCGTCGCGGAGCGCGGCCGCGACTTCGAGAACCTCGGGGAGGTCCTCGTACTGGACCTCGACGGCGTCGAGCGCGTCCTCGGCAAGGTATCGGCTTTCGGCGATGGCGACCGCTATCGGTTCGCCCATGTAGCGAACTTTATTTTGCGCCAGCAGCGGCTGAAGGTAACGCTCCAGACCGGCGATCTTGTACATGCGCATGGGAACGGGAACCGCCGCCTCGCCGATATCTCTCAACGTGAAGACCCAGACGACTCCCGGAAGCGCCTCGGCTTTGGCCGTATCGATGGAGCGGATGCGGGCGTGGGCGCGCGGGCTCCGCAAAATCGCGGCGTGCAGCATTCGCGGCAGCTTGATATCGTCGGTATAAGTGCCTCTGCCGGTCACGAAACGAATGTCTTCGCGCCGCTTGATCGGAGCGCCGATGTAGGTCTGAGCCATAGGGTTTCGTGTTTAGCCCGCGGAAAAATTCCTCTTCTGTTCGACCGCGCCTTCCCGCGCCGCTTGCAGAATTGCCTGAACGATCGGCTGGTATCCGGTGCAGCGGCAAATATTCCCGGAGATCGCCTCGCGCGCCTCGGCATCGGTCGGCTTCGGTGTCGACTTTAAAAACGCCACCGCCGTCATCAAGAATCCCGGCGTGCAAAAGCCGCATTGAAGCGCGTGTTGATCCTGAAACGCCTTTTGCAGCGGATGAAGCTCTTCACCTTGCGCCAGCCCTTCGACGGTTGAGATCTCCGCGCCGTTCGCCTGGACCGCCAAGAGAAGGCACGACCGCACCGCATCGCCGTTCAAGAGCACCGTGCAGGCTCCGCACACGCCATGTTCACATCCCAGGTGGGTCCCGGTCAGTTCAAGCTCGTTGCGCAAAAAATCCGCGAGTGTCGTTCTCGCTTCGACGAGTTTTTCGTAAGGCTTCTGATTGACCGTTAACCGGACGGTGTGCTTGACGCTCATTGGCTCGCAGCCTCTCCTGTCCTCGCCATGGCGGTTTGCAAAGCCTTTCGGGTGAGGAACGCTCCGACTTCTTTCCGATACTCTTGGGAGGCATGAACATCCGAAGTCGGATCCAACTCCTCCGCCACGGCTTTTGCGACCTCTTTAAAGATATTCGACTCGGGACGATTGCCTATCAGAATCTCTTCTCCTCGGGAGATTCGCACGGGGTGATCTCCCACGCCGAACAGAGCGAGGCGCGCTTTTTCACAGAGCCCGGCGCCACTGAGTTGCAGCAAGACCACGACTCCGACGATGGCAAAATCCCCGCGGCGCCTGGCGACCTCTTCAATCGCCCAGCGGGAGCCCGGCCGCCAGCCAGGAACCCGGATCTCGGTCAAAAGCTCCGTCGGCTCGATGGCTGTGGTCATGTAGCCGAGAAAAAATTCCCGCGCCGGGATCCGCCTCTCTCCGACCGCGCTCTTCACGACAAACTCCACGTCGAGCGCGAGGCTGACGGCAGGGAGCTCAGCTGCCGGGTCGGCATGGGCCAGGCTTCCGCCAATCGTGCCGCGATTTCGAATCTGGAAATGGCCGATAAGCGGCATTGTGGCGGCGAGCAAAGGATTGCGGTCTTTGACGACCGTGGACTGCTCCAGCGAACGTTGGCGCGTCAAAGCGCCGATGGTCAGTTCGCCGCCGGCCCCAGGGGAGATGTAATCCAGCGCTGCCAGGCGATTGATATCAACGATGACTCGAGGACGGGCAAGCCGCAGGTTCATCAGCGGCATGAGACTCTGGCCGCCGGCCAGAATTTTTCCGTCTTCTCCATGCCGGGAAAGTAATTCTAGGGCGTCGTCGATTTCGTCGGGCGAAAAATATTCGAAGGGAGCCGGCTTCATAAATTTTGTGAGAGTCGGCTACCAGAATTCGCGACGAGTTGTCAAGGCGCGGGCCCACCGCAGTCTGAGAATTTATCCTGACCGTTGTGGTGCAAAATGAAGTCTGAAAAATAGTTATCGCGCCAAGACTCCAAGCACGCAAAGAAAGAACAAACCTATTTCTCCAGACTTGGCGCCCTTTGCGCCCCTTCGGCTTTGCTGCTCAGGACATGCTTTGCGCGGGTCGCAGTTTTTCCGATCTCCTTGACCGAAATTCGTGCCAGAACAGAAAGCCGGGCGGGCACGGAGCGCTGATATCCGTGCCCGCAAACGGGAGATATTTCTACTTGACGTGCTTGGCGAAGAATTCGGTCGTGCGCTGCCAAGCTTGCGTAGCCGCTTGAGCGTTGTAGTTCTGGCCCTGCTCATTGCCGAAGGCGTGCCCGGCGTTGTACCAGTACGACTCGAACGGCACCTTGCCCTCCTTCAGCTTGGCTTCGAGGGCGCGGGCCCCTTCGGGAGCGAATGAGGCGTCCTTCTCGGCAAGGTGAAGCTGGAGCGGGACACGAATCGTTTTGACGTCGCCCGCCTGTTCGGGAGGAAACCCGTACCACGAAGAGCAGGCGTCCGCTTCCTTGACATAGAGCGCGGCGAGTACGGTTAACGCTCCGCCCATGCAAAACCCGACGACGCCGACTTTCACGCTCGATTGTTTTAGATATTGCGACGCTCCCCGAACATCCTGAGTCGCCGCGTCGGCGAAATCGAGATTGGTCATCATGTGTTTGGCCTCGGCGGCATCGAGGGCGAGCTTGCCTTTGTACAAATCGGGAACTAAGGCGCGGTACCCAAGACCCGCGAGCCGATCGGCCACGCCTTTGATCTGCTCGTTCAGACCCCACCACTCTTGGATAACGACCACGCCTGGAGCCTTGTCGCCGGCGGCAGGTGCGGCGAGATAGCCCTTACACTCTTTCCCGTCGGGCCGCTTAAAGTTCACCATTTGTCCCATAGTTATCCTCCGGTATTGAAGTGATAAGCTTTACTGTCGTTTACCTATCAAAGAGGAATGCAAAGTCAACGGGAGCCGATCGACAATGGTTCTGCGGTTTCGGGTCTCGTGTCTCCCCAACGCGAGACCCGGGACCCGAAACCCGAAACCGATTCTGCAGAGTGGTTTAGTTGTCGCCTCTATGGCGTCTAGAATCTTTGCTGTTGTGGGTCATACTCACGCTTCGAACTTCCGTCAATATCCAAGGCTGTTCCTTTAACAGGTTCGGATGATTGGCGGCAGCTTGCTTCAGTAGTTCAAAAGCACGGGAGTCCGAAGGATTGATTTTGGTCGCTTCGACCCAGGCCCACGCGGCGCCCACAATGTCGCCCTGTCCGTAACGCGAGATGCCGAAATTCTTATAGGCGTTGGGAGGCCGCGAGTCGATCTCTATCGCGCCGCGAAGAAATTGCTCCGCGTCCGCGTATCTCTGTTGCGCGTTCAGGCAATATCCGCAGTTGTTACGGAGAAGGTAGGCGGTGCCTTGTTCTTTCGGCTCCAGCGACAGCCCGGCAACGTAATAGTCGGCTGCGGCGCTATAGTTCCGCTCTTGCTCCGCGAGCCGGCCCAAGGCGAGATACCAGAATGCTTTCCTTTCAGGGTTGTCGGAAAGCTCCAGCAATATCTTGAGCAGTTGGCGGGCCAGGTCAGAACGATCCATGGTGCTGTAGAAACAGGTGAGCTGCCAGAGGGCTTCGGTTAGGTCCTGATCCGTGGTCGCGGATTCCAATGCACGAAGCAGGGAACCCTCTTTTTCACTTTCCGTCGCCGGAATGCCTGCAGGCAACAGAACGGTGAGTGAAGCGGCGCTCATGAAACTGCAACCGAGCAAACGCCGTGCCAGGTGGATAATGGCACAACTGTCGCTAGAAGGGCCGCTGATGCCGCAGTCCTCGCCAATTCCTGGAACCCAGGTGATTAAAACATGTCAATCCGCTCGCGCCTGATGCTGACGAGGACAGAATGGTTGACGCTCACCTTCGATTGGGCTAAGGGTCGGGTATCGCATGAGTACCGTAGAGCGCTCGCAGCAGATACTCGCCGGGCTTAAAGAAGCTGGAATCAACCTCGTCGCCAGCGTGCCCGACATCAATCTGCTCGATCTCCTTAATCTGCTCTACGCTGACAAGGATGTTACGCATGTTCCGGTCGGCCGGGAAGAGGAAGGGATCGGCGTCTGCACAGGAGCTTACGTGGGCGGGAAGCGAGTCGCCATGTTGATGCAGAACGGCGGCCTGATGAACAGCTGCAACGGCCTTACCACCACGGCCCTTCAGTTCGGTATCCCGATATTGCTGTTGGTCTACTATGCTGGCGACCTGGGCGATAACGCTTTCCACATGCTCGGTCTGGTAACCGAGCCCGTCCTCGACGGCCTCGGCATCAAGTACACGGTCATGCGAGATCCGGCGAGAGTGAAAGAACAGATAGCGCAGGCCGCGACGGCGGCGCAAGCGTCGAAACGACCGGTTGCCCTGCTCCTCACGCGAGCCGTTTTATAGAGGGAACCCGTGAAACGATACGAGTGCCTGCAGGCGATCGCGCCACTGATGAAAGACGAGCTGTTCGTGACTTCGGCCGGCGGCGCGACGAGCGAATGGTGCGCGGTCCGGCCGAGCGACGCCAACCTTCAGGTGAAGACGCTCGGTTTATGTTCGTCGATAGGATTGGGACTGGCGACCGCGGTTCCGCGGCGGAAGGTTTTTGTTTTCGATGGCGATGGAGCGCTGTGGATGAATCTCGGCTCGCTTGCCACAATCGGGCTGCACCAGCCGAAGAATCTCGTTCACGTCTGCTGGGACAACCGGGAGTACGAATCTTCCGGCGGAGAACCGACGGTCTCGAGGGCGGGAAAGATTAACTTTGCCGAGGTGGCGCGGGCGGCGGGCATTCAAAGCGCCCGCTCGGTCGAAACCGTGGAAGAGCTCCTCGCAGCCGTGCGGCACGCCTTGGACAACGACGGCCCGCACTTCATCTGGGCCCGCATCGAGGCGGGCAGAGCCGAAGTTCCGCCGCTGCCGGTCGATGAATTGGAAAACAAGTACCGCTTCATCCGTTACCTCGAGCAGAGCGAAGGTTTGGCGATTTTACGAATGCCCATGCCCGCCAGCTACGAAAAAAAACCGAAGATTTAAATCAACTCTCCCGCCGGCGCCGTTCACCACGTTTAGTAAAGCCTCGGCCCTGGCTTTCGCACCTGTCAAAGCGGCGCTGAAACGAGTGTAGACCTCTGGATCGGCTTTAATCCTCCCATACCGCGGAGTGCGTGCTCCACGTATCGCTCCAGATTCTCCTCGGCCTCTTTGAGTTCGTCGGGATTAAGTGAGGATAGAGGTTCGGAAGCGTGACTTCTTTTTCCGGTGTTTGGTTTGTCATGCGGCCAGAGTAATGGCCGCGCGATTTTAAAAAGGTGGCGAATCTATCCCTCTTGGTTCAGTAAATATTACTTTTAAGTATCTCGGCGTTGTTATATAAAACGGGAACACCTTCTGTTCTTCTTCGGGCAAACGGCTTTCCTTCACGGAAATTAAATCTAAGCGAGGAATAACCACGTCATGCTGTCAAAAATTAGGAAATTACGGCATAAAGCACCTCAACAAACCGTATCGAAACATCAAAATGGTGAGCGAGCGAGAGAGGGCGCGACTGCCGCCCCGGATCAAGAACCGGTTTACTCTTCAGACCAACCGATCCGATCGAAGGAACAGGACCGATTTAATCGGTGGCCCTTTGCGCAGCGTATTGCCGAAACCCTCGCCGGACGAACAGATCCGAGCAGTCTTGTGATCGGAATCTACGGCCCGTGGGGGGATGGGAAGAGTTCAACACTTTATTTGATGGAAGAAGGCCTAGGACAGCACCCCGATGTGGTACGTGTCCGGTTTAATCCCTGGCACTTCGATTCCGAAGACCAGCTCCTGAGAGGGTTCTTTGCCACCTTAGGTGATGCGATCGGCAAATCATTATCCAGCAAAGGTGAAGAGATCGGGCGGATTCTCAAACAATACGGCTCACTCCTCTCCGTCGCATCGGTCAGTATTGCCGGCGCGTTTCAACTAGGTGCGGGGGATGCTGCCAAGGGATTGGGAGAGGCACTGTCCAACGTAACGCTTGATGAACTGCGCGGGTGCCTGGAAGCTCTTCTGCGCGAACAGGGTAAACGGATTACTATTTTGATTGACGATATCGACCGCCTCGACCGCCGGGAGATTCAGGCGATTTTTCGGCTGATTAAACTCTCTGCGAGCTTCGATTATACAAGCTACGTGCTTGCATTCGATGACAAAATGGTGGCGGCCGCACTGGGAGAACGATACGGAGAAGGAAATGTGGAGGCGGGGCGTGCGTTTTTGGAAAAGATCGTTCAGGTTCCACTCCACCTGCCTCCGGCCGACGAACTCTCTTTACGCAAGGTAACCTTTGAAGGCGTCGAGACAGCCCTTCGCTTAAGTGGAATCACACTCTCGGAAGAACAAGCGGAAGCTTTTGTGCGGCACTTTGTGGATGGACTAGAGCCCCGTCTCACTACGCCCAGACAGTCCAAACTTTTTGTGAACGTCCTTCAATTCTCGTTGCCGATTCTTAAGGGAGAGGTTTATCCAGTTGACCAAATGCTTATCGAGGGAATCCGTGTTTTCTATCCCAAGCTTTATGTCACGATTCGGGACAATCCGGAATATTTTCTCAGGTTGGACCGAGACGGTCGTGATGACAGGATCAGGCAGCGCGCTACTGAACTTATTGAGTCGGCTCTAGAGGGAACGGGAATCATGGATGCAGGGATGGTCAAGCGCCGGCTCCTTGAGATGCTTTTTCCAAGGCTGAAGAACACAGTATATGGGTCCGAGTGGGATGAGCGCTGGAGCCGGGAACAACGCGCTTGTTCAATGGACTATTTTGCACGGTACTTTAGCTATAGTGTACCGCTCGGTGATGTGCCCGACCTCAAAGTCAACCAACTTCTAAAGATCGCCGGGTCGGCGGAGGACGCTGATATAGATCATATGCTCAAGGAACTTGGAGCATCAAACCGTATGACCCGCTTAATACAAAAGCTCGGGTTCCGAGAGGATAGTGTTGAGTCCCAGGCGGCAGCTCGGTTGGCACTGGCCTTTTGTCGCAACGGATCACTGTTGCCTAGAGAGAAGCAAATGCTCCTCTCGGACTGGAGTTTTTCCGAGGCGGCGATTCTCGTTACGAAGCTGATTCGGCGGCTTGCAAGTGAGAAGGAGCGTGACGAGCTGGCTCGACAGGTGATCAAGGAAGCTCAACCGCTGGCCTTTGCCTTTGAGTGCTTAAAATGGTTG
The DNA here is from genome assembly GCA_035762645.1 of Binatia bacterium. Classification (GTDB taxonomy): domain Bacteria; phylum Desulfobacterota; class Binatia; order UBA9968; family UBA9968; genus DASTOD01. The sequence continues at coordinate 10,719 of DASTOD010000401.1, forward strand.
CGGAAGGATAAAGATCAAGCGGAGACTGAACGGGTACTAGCGGTGGAAGTGGAAGAAGAGCTCGCCGATATGCTGGTGGAACGGATTCGATCGCAGGCGACCCAGGCGCCATTGTACAAAAGCCAAGGAACCGACGCGCCTCGGCTATTTTGGATTTGGAATAAGTACGCCCCGTCCGGGGAGGTTGAATCATATCTTCGTGAACACTTCGAAGCAGATCCGGCTGAGATCGATCATTTTCTTGCGGTATATGTCGGTAAGGCTTCAGGTATGGAAGGCGGCTTATCTCACGTTGCAGATTTTGAGCGAAACAACGTCGACGCTGTGGCCGCGCTTGTCGCTCCAGAATTCGTCTTGGCAAAACTTAAAGAGAGATATGGATCGGAATTGGACGCTCCGCAAGAGTATCATTCCGATGATGTGCCAATTGGGCGGCGAATCGCGCACCAGTTTGCATTCGTCTACCTAGGCATCACGAAACAGCAGGAAAAGAAGGCAGAGTCACAATCAGCAAATGCTTGATGGTTTGCATGGCTGCCGAATTCCCCGCAGAAGTCTATGAGCGCTATTTGGTTCCGGGAATACTCGGGCCCTGGACGCCGGACCTTATAGCTCTCGCGGCATTACAGCCAGGTGAGCGGGTGCTCGATGTAGCGTGCGGTACTGGATTGGTAGGGCGTCTGGCGGTCCAGCGGGTAGGTTCCGGCGGGAAAGTGTTTGGCTTGGACATCAATCCGGACATGCTGGCTGTCGCCGCTCCGTGTCGGAAAAAGCAGGCGTATCCATTAAATGGCTTAGGGGTAGTGCGACCGCATTGCCGACTCTAGAGGCAGCCTTTGATGTTGTTCTTTGCCAGCAGGGGCTCCAGTTTTTCCCTGACCGTCCGGCAGCGCTCCGGGAGATTCATCGTGTGCTGGCACCCGGTGGGCGGCTTCCGGTCTCCGTGTGGCGCGCCATTGAATACAACCCAGGACAGGTCGCGCTGGCGAAAGGGCTCTTGCAACACGTTAGCCAAGAGGCGGCCGCGCGCGTTCATCTGGCTTTTAGTCTCGGAGACGCGGAAGAGCTCCGTGTGCTGTTAGCCGGAGCCGGATTCATCAACGTCACTATTCAGTCTTAATAAAAAAGGCGCGTTTTCAATCGCCCGCCGAGTTTGTTCGGAGGGTCGTCACCTCAGCCTTGGCGGGGACGGGGATTTTTGTAACGGAGGAAACGCTTTCAGCGTTAGTCGCTGACGTGAGCCTCGCGTTGGCTCCTTACGTCGGTACCGATGGACTCTCATTTCCGATGGAAGCCCATCTCGCGTTAGCGCACAAATGAGTTTCCACAACGAAAGAAGGCAAAGATGGTTGACGACCCGACATACTCACACCGGCGCGCAACAGTAGGCGGCGAATTTGTGAGCGCGGAACGAACCTATGTCCTTGTCCATGGTGCCTGGCACGGCGGATGGTACTGGCGGAGGGTATCGGACCTGCTGGGATCCGCCGGCCATAGGGTCTTTGCTCCGTCGCTCACTGGCCTGGGTGATCGTCGACACCTGCTGAGTCGGGACATCAATCTCCACACGCATATAGAGGACATCATTCAGCTAATCGAGGCCGAAGAGCTTCACGACGTCATTCTCGTCGGGCACAGCTACGGCGGCATCGTGATCACAGGGGTTGCCGCTAAAATTCCTCAAGGCCTAAAGCAACTCGTCTATCTTGACGCGGTCCTGGTGGAGGATGGTGAGTCCTGGTCAAGCGTCCATTCTGCGGAAATCGTCGCGGCGCGGCGCAAAGCCGCACAGGAATCGAGCGGTGGGGTGAGCTTGCCTCCGCCGAAGGCGCTGGACTTGGGAGTCATCGACATCGGCGATCAGGCCTGGGTCGACCGCCGCATGACGCCTCATCCGTTTGTGACCTACGAGCAGAAGATGCGCTGGGGCGGGCCGATCGGTAACGGCCTTCCCAAGGTCTATATAGATTGCACCGAACCGGCTTCGCCCGCCCTTGCGCCGATGAAAACCAGATATCGTGGCAAGGCCGACTGGCCTTTCATAGAGATCAAGACCGGCCATGACGCGGCCGTGACCGCCCCGAAAGAACTGACCGATATATTGCTCCGCTTTTGAAGCCCAATCCGATGGCTCGGTCACTCACTATTTCGTTTAACCCGGCGGAAGTTCGATCCCTTTTAGTCGTCAGAACAAGGTCACGCTACGTCTACGACAACGAAGATGACCTATCTGGAAAAACTTTCGTCTCTACAGAGAGCACCCGAACCGTATATCAACAAACGTCATTGAAGCGCCGGAGCTTTAGAGGTGCTGGAAGAGTTGGCCGTAACCCGTGATCTCAGCTTTAATCCCTGCTAAACGTAGCCCGGCCCAGGTCATGGCCTGCATGCTGGTCACCACAGGAACTCCCAAGTCTTGTTCCAGCGGCTGAATGGCCGCCACGCTCGGCATCAGCGCGCCAGTGATCCAGATGCCGTTGGCGGCGGGGGTGGAGCGGAAGAGAGCTTTGGCCGCTCCGTAGGGGACGGCCAAAGGGACCGTGGAAACGTCGTAGTGCCGGGAGATCTCCGCCGCCTCCGGCGGCCGGATAGAGTGGGCTGCAAGTACGCGGATACCGGCGTTCGCAACATAGCGGGCTAATTGTTCATGCATCGCTTCGTCAAACGGCGTGAGCATCACGACCTGCTTCATTCCGAGCGCATGCATGGCGTCGATGCATGCGCCAATGTCGGTCGCGAAGGGAATTTTGGTAAGGCGCGCGACCTGAGACGCGAGTTGGTTGTGAAAATCCCAGCCCTTTGTCACCGTCAGCGGCACCCCCGCCTGAACGATCGCGTCCACCTTGCGGCTCACCATCTCGGCGACTCCCGTCTCCATACGGTCCAGGGCACCGGAGTACTGCTCCTGGGTGAGGGCCATGACCCGCAGAGAGGTCATGCAAACGGTTATACCCTCGGGCGCCATCAGATAGAACTCATAGGCGTTGTTCTCGTGGCCCGGGCTGGGAGTAATTAAGCCGATGCGAGCCCGCCAGCCGTAGGGCGCGCCCAGGGACGTGTTCAAAGGCATGCTATCTGTTCCTCTCGTTCCGTTATTTCGAAAAAGTGGGGCGCAAGAGTCATCGGTTACTTCCCCACAGGGAAGCGAAGAGGCCCTCCTTGATGAGTTCCTGCACGAGGCTGTTGTCATAGAACTGCTCCGGCTTCGCCTGCTTCGCCTTGGGATTTTTCTTGCCGATCTCGTCCAAAGTCGCCTGAAAGGCCTCGCGCTTGACCAGCGGAACTTTTTCGACAAAGTCGTAAGCGTACTGCATGGTACCCTCGAGCATGCCGGGATCCGTGACCTTGGTGTAGCGGGAAACGATCGCCTTCGACTCCTCTTTGCGGGTGTGCATGAAATGAACTGCCCTTCCGTAAGCGCGCACGAGAGCCTTGGCCTGGGCCCTGCGCTCGCGCAAAAATTTACCCGTCGTCGTGAGGCCCTGATGCACAAAGGGGATCTCCTCTTTGGCTAGATTCGCCAGCATCTTCATACCGGCTTGTTGAGCCACTAGCCCCATCGGATAGGACATCAACGCCGCATAGATCGACCTTTTGGACAGGGCAGCAGCCAACTCCGGCACTCCACCGATCTGGATGAGCGGGACATCCCGGACTGGCTCAAGACCATACTTTTGGAGAAACATTCGCATCCCAAAGTCTGTAGTAGCGCCAAAGCGGGTAACCCCCACAGGCTTGCCCCTGAGGTCTTGAATGTTCTTGATCTCCGGCGCTGCTATAACATAAAGGGCGACGAAATTGACGAACGCGCCCACGGCCACGAGATCGCCTCCCTGAAGGCCGGTGTCTACGATAGCCTGACTGTTAGCGGTAGAGATCGCTACCTCGCCAGCCAGCATCGCTTGCGCCATAGTCGATGAGGCGGCGATATAAATGAGATCGGCATCCATCCCTTCATGCTTGAAGTAGCCGGCATCCTTGATGATCCAAAAAGGGGCTTGTATCGCGGTTATCCCGGAGTAGCCGACGATTAACTTTTGCGCCGAAGCGGCGGCAGGAAGACCGAGAATCAGAAGAAACCCAAACACACTAAGCTTGCATCTCATAATCTCCTTCATAGGTCCCTCTGGCCGAAGTCACCTTCGTATCTGCTCGTTTGCTTTGTGACCATCAAGAAATCGAGAAGCTCCTTGGCCAGCAAGCGAGGTGACAGCGGCAACTGCAATAATAACTGACCCCGTATTCTGCTTTATAACAATGCCCTGCCGTTCATTGCAGGCGGGCGACAATTAATCAGACCTCCTCGCCGCCGTCAAGCGGAAACAAAAACTGTAGCGGCTGGTTTTGAGCCAGGTCGGGAATCTTTTCACGATCCCTTTGGCCGACCACGCTGCCAAACCCAAATTTTTTCCAGCTGCCGTCGGTTCAAACGAATTCGCTTCTATGGTACCGTTATTTCCTGTGTTGTTCCTTAGGGAGGGTTAGTTCACTAGGGTAGGGTGAGTAAGTAGCTGACGAACAGCTTTGTTCAAAGTATGCATTCCGAGAGTAGGAAGAGACGTACAAGATCAAAAGGGACGAAGGACAGCACTCCGACAGAGATCCTACGTCCTGAGAAGAACCGGTCTAACACCAGAGGCGACGAACCCGCAAAGCTGGTTGTCATCCAGGGCGCCGCTCCTGGGCTTCAGGTGCTGTTGGATCGCCGGAACACCGTGATTGGCCGGCTGCGGACTAACCATCTCGTGCTGGATTCGACTACGGTTAGCAGGCGACACGGTCAGGTCACGAGGGAGAGCAACCGCTATGAGATCGAGGATCTCAATTCACGAAATGGAATCTTGATTAATAATGAGCGTCTAAAACCACACGAACGACACCCGCTCTTCCACGGCGACACGCTCAAGTTGGGCGACCATCAATTGGTTTTTCTTAACCCTAATGCGTTCAGCGACCAGGAAGGAATATCAACCATCGCGTTCGACCGCGATAAGGTTCGCGCAGAAGTGGACGCTCTGTTCGAACGCCTGCCGGCTCTGAAGCGGCGCCGCTAGAATCGGGCGGGATCAGCAGTGCTTATTTAATCCCTAGCGAGAGCGCAAGACGGGCGTTTTGCAGCTGGTCGCTGAACGCTTCTCTGCCCTGGAGATAGTGCCTTTCCAAAAGCGAAAGGTCGAGCACATTGACTACCTCGATCTGTGGATCGAGAAGCACCAAGACCACGTTCGGGTACTTGCGAGCCTCGGCCAATTGATAGGGCCAGGCGAGGTCCTCGAGGGCGCCAATGGTTTGGAGAAACCTGTGAGCGAAGCTTCGGGCCGGTGGCAAATGGCCGTGACTCCTGAAATGGGTGGCCAACAGAAGGAGTTTCCTTGAGTCACCGGAGCGCAGGTGCTCCGAGATGGGAGAGCGTAAGGGCGTCTTCTCGACGATTCCACCATCGTAGTAACTGCAATCGTGACCCGGAGGCGGGCCGTGAGGCATGAAGATGCCCGGCAGGGTCATACTGGCATAAATAGCTGGAAGGAGTGGACCTTGCCGTAAGACGGTTCGGCGTGCTTGGCCATCGTCGCTTACGGCGATACATCGGAAAGGAATGGGACATTCTTCAAACGTCTTAACGGGCAGGCCTGCCTCGATGAGTGCGGCGATCCGGCGGCCCTTGATCAAACCCTCAGGCAGTGGATAACCGAAAGGCCTGAGCAATACTGACAGCACAAGCCTCAGCCAGCAAATATCCAACGATCCTTCAGCCGCCTTTACCCGATGACGAATCTCGCTCGCCCCGACTCCCGCAGCAAAACCGGCAGCGATAATCGCCCCGGCACTTGTACCCCACACCTGGCTGACATGGGCCTTGAGATCCAGTTCTTCGAGAATCTGGGCCAGTGCCGCGTTGGCGCCGAGCGCTACCGCCGATCCTCCACCGAAGCAGACAACCAGCCGATGATCGGGGTCTGTCACCAAGCGCCGCAAGGCCGTGTAGCGATTAGGGTCTAGCGGCGCCTCGATCTGTTGCCGTCGAGCTAGGATTTCATCGGGCTTAGCTGGCATCGGTCCTGTTTGCAGGGGGATTAAACACGACATGATCTTCGCGCTTCACCAGAAGGGTTTTGAGAAGCGAAAATCGTTCCTGCGCCGAGCCCCGATTGCCGCGCAGCCATAAGAGGAGCCGTCCGATCAGTTCCTGTTTGGGCATGGAAGCGGCAAGGATATGTGACAGCGAGGCGAAGACCTCAACCCGGACACAAGGTGAACCGGCCTTGTCCAAGATATCGATCGCTGCCTTATTGTCCACCACCAAGTCCCGCTCTCCAAACAGCGCTAGCATCGGGAGATCCACGTGCCGGATCTCTTTGCGCACGAAGCGCTGCAGGCGCAAGGTCTCCAGCAGAAAGCGGGCGCTGGCTTGGTTCGCCTTGGTTTCTTCGAAGAGGGCGGTTTGCCAACTCTGGTTATCGGTTAGATCTTTGACTCCGAAAGGCAAATCATAGAGCTTGCGCGGAGCGAAAAAGGCCTGCCAAAAGATTTCCAGCCGCCGTAGCGGCGGGAAGCTGACGGACGCCACCAGCGCCGGCGACAGCAAGATTTGGCTGCCAAACAGCCCTGGATGCAGGATGGAAGAAGCCAGGGTGATGACGCCGCCGAGGGAGATGCCGATGGCGTGCATCGGTTGGCCCGGGTGACGCCGTTCAACCTCTTCGGCTACCCGAACCAGATCTTGAACCAAGGTCGTCCACTTGTCGGTGTGTCCGGGTGTTCCGCCGGAGAGCGCGACTCCTCTTCGGTCAGGCATGTAAACGGCAACTCTCTCTTCCTGTAATGCCTCGGCGATCCCATGATACCACCCCATATGACTCGCGAGCCCGTGAACCAGAAGTGCGACGGCATCGCTATGCCGCGCTGTGTAGGCACCTACGGCCAGGGAAGTGCCGTCGTCGGCACGGATTGAGATAATCTCGTTTGCCATGAGATAATCCTACCGCTTGTCTTGCAGAGTCACCGTCGAAGCAATCGATTCGCCGTCCGCTTCTTCTTTGCGCTCCGAGAGAAGAATCGTCTTGGCCTGGAACAGTCGCTTTCCCTCCGCGACCAGACGTTGCTTGCCCATGTCGTACCAGCCCGGTTTCATCGCTATCAGAATTGGCGGGTTCAGCCGCAGGCTTTTGCGCTTGGCGGCATACTCGATATTGAGGCTGCTCAGATGTTTTTCCAAAGATTCGAGCATTTGTCGGAGCCGCTCTTGAGGAATCGGCGTCGCGGCCTCCATCTTGAAAACGTAGCGCGCCGTTTCCATGTCCGCTTCCGCTTTGAAGTGGCCTAGTTCGATTGCGGCGTCGCGGGCGCTTCGCTCGAACGCCTCAATGATTTGATCCACGCTCACCTTCTCGCCGGTGATGCTCGTCATCCCGCGTCCTTTTCGACAGAAGCTGATGATGGGGGTTCGGTTATAAAAACCGACTACCTCAATCACATCGTTGATGTCGTATCGATAGAGACCGCCGGTCGTTGTGATGAAAATGTAGTACTGCTTTCCGACCTCGACTGATTCGACACCGTGCATCCGCCAGGCTTGCGGGCTCTCTGGGTTTTGCTCCAGTTCTTCCGCTTCGACAAATTCATAAACGTTGCTCGCAACCGTCAGGACGCCGCCGCAGCCTTCATCAGTGACCGGGATGCTGCCGCGCGCCTCGGAAGAGAGATAGCCCCAGTCCCTGACAGGGATGGGCCTTCTTCCGTCGGGATCAAACCATTGGTCGAACCGCTCGACATAGTGGCCGACCGTTCCCCCTTTCCAGCAAGCGATGAGAGTCAGGCCAGGCCAGTAATCGGCGGGCAGCAGCTTTCCCGAGCGTTTCTGTCGTGCTTTTTCGAGCTGCCGGGCTTTCTCCGGTATGGGTTTGAACTGGCCCGAGAGCGACTCGCGGATCGGTCTGGTTATGTCAAGATCTGGGCGCAAGGTGCCATCGGCGAGATCGCGCAGCAACGCATCGGCGTGGGTATCGGCCATCTCGCACAACTTCACGACCGAAGAAGGATTGGCGGTCGCCACGCAGCTGATCTCGTTAGCGATGCCGATCCGCATCAGGCAATAGTATTTCGCCTGGTAGTCTTCGATCTCAAAAACCGGGTAAGGCACCGCGTAGGTGCTTCTGACCGCCCTTGGCATATCCCGGTACACCACTCCCGAGGTCGACCCATAGGGAATGCCGCAGGGTGTATGTCCCTCCACGGCCGGCGATACCAATGAGATGACTTTGCCGCTGAACAGCCCAGGATGATCCGCGTAGGCATAGTGCAGCCAGGCGCGCAACTGATCGGCATGGTCGCGACCCTGGCATGTCGCAGTCACGGGAATGTATTTCGCTTGCCCGGAGGTGCCCGACGTCTTGGCGAACATCACCGGAGCCTCAGCGGTCAGCACATTCTGCTCACCACGGGTCATCCTTCCGACGCGCTCACTGATGTCGTCGTAGGTCACGACAGGGACAGCCTTCTGCCAGTCCTCGAGGCTCTTGACCTTGGCGAAACCGTGCTCCGTGCCATACTCGGTGTTTTGGTTTCTATCCACGATGGCCATAAGCTTTCTCAGCTGCGCCCCTGCGGGATCGCGGGTGGCCGCTTCGAACCGCCGCGCTGCTGCACGGCCGGCGATCGAAATCAGGGTTTGCGAAAGAATCGACATCATTCGCCGCCGATTGTCATCCGTTCAGTAACGAGCCGGGAAAGCTGATCCTGGTCGACTTCCACACCGAGGCCTGGCCCATCGAGAGCCGGCGCCTTCCCCCCTTGGCCAAACGTTAGATCCTGTAACCCAATGTCATGTTCCAGCAGAAAGGAACCGAACGAGCCCTCGCAAAAACGCACGTCCCGGCTGCGCGTAGCAAACTGGCGGCCGGCAGCCGAGAGAATCGCCGTTTCGCCGACCTGAGCGCCCAGCATAAAGCCGAGCCCGGCTTGGCGAGCCATATCCCGCAGTCGGAATGATCCCAGCAGCCCGCCGCACTTGGAGATGCGAATGTTAAAACCGTGACAGGCTCTTCTTTCGATGAGAACCCGACCATCATCGAAAGAAGCCAGGGATTCGTCCACGATGACCGGGACCGGACTCCGCTCTGTCAACCAGGCCAGTCCATCAACATCATCGTGGGCGATAGGCTGCTCGACTCCATCCAGGCGGATCGGGGTATAAGTCTCCAGATATCTGAGGGCCTCTTCGGGCCGCCATGCGCAGTTGGCGTCAACGCGTAGCGAACAACCCTCACCCAGGATCCGGCGCGCGCCTTTGAGAATTTCTCGATCTGCCTCGGTCGACAGGCCAACTTTAACCTTCACATCACGGAGGCCCAGAGCCGCTATCTTCTTACACAAATCTAACGCCTCCTGGACTCCGTCAGCCGAGATCACACCGCTGTAGCGAACTTCCGGGCTCTCGACGTTTCCGGCTACCGATCCGGCGGAGCGGCCGAAGACCCTGCCCGCCAGATCCAGAACACTCAATTCCAGCGCGCAGAAGGCGGCGTTGTGGTTTCGTGGCAGTGAGTCAAGAAAATGTTTTAAAGTGGCGGCGATCTCCTCAAAACTGGAAAAGGAAACGCCCAGCAGCGGTGGGACCAGAATCTGACCTAAGGTTTCCCGGACTGTCGCAATCGTTTCCCCGGTCACATAATCTCGCGGCACGGATTCGCCAAACCCAACGCGACCTTCGGTGTCCGTCACGCGCACCACGATCACCTCGCCTTCCGAGCGAGAGGCCAGCGCGTGACGGAAGGTTATCCGGAAAGGTAGGACCACCGTCATGACATCGACTTGCCTGAGCTTCAGCATCGGCCTTCAACCTCTTCAACAAACGTCGCGATCTCGCGTACCATTCGCTCCATCTGATCAAATTGGATTGCATGGGTCGCTTCGTCGAAAAGCCGCAGCCGCACGTGGTCCTTGACGGGGGAAAGGAGGTCCGAGACCCCCCGGTTCTCAATGATTGGATCTTTGCCCGCGAGGATGAGAAGGACCGGCAGACCCAAGTTGCCGATCTTTCGCGCGACCATCCAGTCCAGCGCCCGGCTGGTGAGAAGAAAGCGGGCCGTGACCTTTTGCAAGCGCCAGGGATCTTGCCGAATGAACTCAAGGAAGCCGGGCGTGTGGGTAAACATGTGTGGCTCAATGGGAATCTCAAACCGGGTCCGACCCCCGGCAAGCAAACTCAGAACTACCCGCGCTTTGTTTAGGAGCGACAGGTCTGTGCGATACCGTAAGCCAGGAGTAATGAGGATCAGACTCCGGAGGCCATCCGGTTGATCGAGCGCTACCGCAGTAGCGAGTTTGCCGCCCCAAGATAAACCGACCAGATGTATCGGAGCGTGATCAAGCTGGCGGCGGAACCGTCGCACGTCTTCAAGCAGGATCTGTGCGGACGACACATCCCCGGGCGCGGGATTCATGTTAAGCCCCGATCCTCTGCGATCCAATAGATAAGTGGCACAGCCGAGCTCTCGTAGGCTTGCCGCGGCCGGGAGAAACCAGGCGCCGTGGCTTTCGATGCCATGCAGGTAAAGTAGGTGATGTCGGGCTGGTCGCGAAGCAAGGACCCGGTAGTGGAGTAATCGCCCATCGCTCCCTTTGAACGACTCGATGCGCCCGGGATCGATAGTTCCAGGAGGTAGCGCCGAAGGTTCGTGAATAACCATGGCATCGCTCATCCACAATGGCGCCTTAGGCTAAGATGCGCTGGACGACCGCGTCCAACTCTTTGGAAAGCGGATGCGATGGATAACGGGCGGCGAATATTCCGTCGCTCCCCAGTCTGGCCATTTCCTCCGCGAATGGCAGAACGCCGATGACATCGTACCCATAGCTTTGCTGGATCTTCTGCCTGATGTCGTCCCTGGGAGGGTTGCCGTACACTTTGTTGGCCAGCATATGTACGTGGGGAACCGCCATTCGCCCTGCGACCTCCACCAGCACCGCTGTACCATGATAGTCCTGTTTGTCCGGACGCAAAATAATTATGAGCGTGTCGGAGATAGCAACGGTCAGGAGGGTTTCCTCGTTGAAGCCCGGATGCGTGTCGACGAACAGGAGGTCAAGTTTCAATTCGTCAATGAGCCTGGTTAATTGATCGTTAAGTTTTCCCGCATCGTATCCCTCGGCAATAACCTGCATGATGGCATCGACGGTCATCCGGGAAGGCAAGAGAAATATAGAACCATCAACCTTTTCAAGTTCAGCTATGCCCTTCAAGTTATAGGCAGCCTCCTCAAGTCCACATCGGTTGAAGAAGAAGTCGGACAGCGTGTAAGGCATGCGGTCGGTGTCGAAGCCAAACAGCAGATGGACACCCGGCGCTTGAAGATCGGAGTCCAACACGGCTACCCGTTTACCCGCGCGGGCAGCCAGGTACGCCAGGTTGGCGGCGATGTTGCTCTTGCCCGTCCCGCCACGGTACGAGTGGATAGATAAGATTTTTCCCATCTGTTGCCCTTTCTCTGGAGGTCGGGCGATTGCAGTTGCCGATGGAGGGCGCAGAGCTCATTTCGAAGTCGACTTCGTGCTAAGCAAGGTACGATATTCAGCCGCCTGCACCGGCTTATTCCACGCCTCATAGAGTTCCACCAGATGTTGCGCCGTCTTTTTCGATAGCTGATGCTCTGGACCAAGAATCGTTTTCAATCCCGCGAGGCTTTCGAGCAATTGCTTCTCCGCCTGTGGAAATTGGCGCATCCGTGTGAGATAGCGGCCATGGTCCAGCTGGTAACGAGCCATCTGCCAGTCGTCCTTGAACTTTACCTGCTGTGCAAGGTCGACGGTCTGGCGCGACAGATCCGCGGCTTCCTCCAGCCGGCCTTGTGCCTCTCTCAGACGAGCCATCTCGCCCAGGCCGGCAATGGTCTCCGTATGCTTTTGTCCGAGGACGCGACGGCTGGTTGCCACCGCTTGCCCCAAGATGAGATCCGCTTCCTCGAGCTTGCCTTGAACCCGGAGCAGCGATGCCAGATTCCTCATAGAATCAAGCGAGTCTGGCGCTTCTTCACCCAAGACTTTTTGTCTAATGCCCAAAGCGCGCCGCAAGTGCTGTTCAGCGGGTTCATGAAGACCAAGCTCCATGTAGAATTGACCGAGTGTATCTCGCACTGCCGCCTCGACCTCCGGTTGATGGGAGTAGACGCTATCGATCTTTGCGGCCGCGGCATCGAGGATCTCTACCGCCTTGACCTCTGACCCTTCGACCTTCTCCATCGCCGATATCGTGCGCAGCATATAGCCCATAACGGCCCTCACCTGCTCAACCTCTTTTTGGGCGGCGATCTTGGCTTGCCGCTGAAGGATCAGCCCGGTTGTGATCTCGAAGATCCCAACGAGCAGCACAAACGTTACAATCACGCCGGCACCGACAACCGGTTTGTGTCGGCGCATGAACTTCTTCAGCCGGTAAGTCGTCGATGGCGGCGCGGCCGTAACCGGTTCGCTATTGCAATGATGCTCGATATCCGCCGCCAGCTCCGAGGCGGAGTTGTACCGGCGGGTCGAGTCTTTCTCCATCGCTTTCGCCGTGATCCACTCCAGATCACCATGGATCTCACGCCTAAGCGTCTTTAACTCCGTCCGGCGTCTGTGGGCTACTTCCTCCGGTTTCGATCCGGGCTGAATCAGACGCTGGCTCAACAAGACCGGCTCGATCTCGCGGATGATCCGTTTGATACCCTCCAGGCCCGATTCGCGGAGAGTGGCCGGATCAAAGGGCAGGCTACCGACGAGCAGTTCGTAAAGGAGTACGCCAAGGGAATAGATGTCGGTTCGGGTGTCGATGCTCAGCCCTGCCATCTCGGCCTGTTCCGGGCTCATGTATTCAGGCGTCCCGACAAGCTGCCCATGCAAGGTGACGGCTGGTTGCTCCGTGAGACGTTGATGGAGCGCCTTAACGACGCCGAAGTCGATAATCTTGGGAACCGCCATGCCGTCCTGAACCGTCACTAACACGTTCGAGGCTTTGATATCGCGATGGATAATTCCTTTTTGGTGGGCATGTTGAATGGCGCGACACAGCTGGACAAACATTTGCAGCCGTTCTCGTATGTTTAACCGGTTGCGGTCACAATAATCGGTGATGAGAATCCCCGGCACGTATTCCATCACACAGTAGGGCCTACCATCGCCGACCGTTCCGGCATCTAAAGCCCTTGCAATATTCGGGTGGTCTAGAATTCCGACAGCGCGGATTTCTGACTCGAAGCGAGCCGCGACCTCAGGGGTGTTCATCTCAGTTTTGATGAGTTTAAGCGCGACCTTACGCCTAATCGGCTCCTCCTGCTCCGCCAGGTACACTTCACCCAACCCCCCGTCACCCAAGCGTTCAATCAGCCGGTACGGGCCGATGCTTTCGAAGGGAAAAGGTTGGGATTCTGGCGACCCGTCCCGTTGCGCGGTTGGCGCATTCTCTGGGGTCGTATTTACTACCGGTTTTTTCATAGGTTACACCGTTACTAAACAAAACGGGTGTCAACCATTCTACAAAGATTAAGGTGCGGCGTTAAGGGGCGAAAATCGGGGCTGTGGGAAGGCGAAGGAATGAAACAGTGAATATGCTCGATACAGCGGCGGCTGCCTGCTTGCCCTGTTGCCACGACTACTTCGCGGCTGACGGGGAGGCAACCGGCTTGCCGCGGCTCAGCCATCCCTCGTTGATGGCGACGCCAGCGAGCAGCGTGAGGCCGATGATCGAGCTGAC
>DASTOD010000402.1:0-2772 GCA_035762645.1 Binatia bacterium
AGTATGCGCTTTAAGATATACGTAACACCACCCGGAGGGACGCCGTCAAAGAAGTCTCAAGCGACCAACAGGCATCGGGGCAAGGGACCACCCAACCCTGCCTTCGCCTCTTCAATGGCCGAGGCCTGCTCGAATAGAATACCTGAGAGGTGATCGTGGCGCGCCAAAATCGCAGATAAGAATCCGCCGTTGCCACCACCCACATCCACAACCGTTTGAGGTTTAGAAAATTTGTATGCATCAAGGATGGCCGCGGTTTCTACACGCCCCCGATTACTCATCCCCGCGTGAAAAACCGCTTCCTGTTCTGGATTGGCGCGCAGAAAACCGAAAAAATCGTCGATCACGGGTTTGCCGGTGCGGACGCTGCCCGCTATGTCCTTAAAACTATCGTAGACAATTTCGTGGTTATAGATGGCGTAGTCGCGGACGGACCGGGGAGAGTCCTTGCGCAGCGTCTCGCCGAATGGAGTAACGTAGAACTGGTCATGGTCATCTTGGCGCAATACCCCAAGGCCTGCGAGTACGCGCATGACACGATACAAGGCTGTGGGATCGACTTTGAGTTTCTGTGCAAGCTCTTGCGCGCTTGCCCCCTCATCACCGATATGATCAGTGAGTTCCAGCTTAGCCGCTACGTAGATCACCCGGGTGGGGATGTAGCTCATGAATAAACGGACCATGGATTGCCCCAGTGTTTGATTTTCGAATGCCATGGTTCCTCCTTTTCCCGCTATCACGACTCCTGCAGGGGCCGTGTACGTATCGTCACCTTTCGCATTAGCCGCGCGAGAATTGCAAGGGCGGAGTCAAATCGGTGCTAGGGGCAATCCTAAAAACAGAATAGGATCAATCAATTTCCCGGACCAGCCGAAAACCGGCACCACGGAGCCGGGCGTCTGGGCGGTTCCACACGCGATACGATGAGCGCCTGTAAGCGCCGCCCCAAAAACCGCAGCACGTTTGCCCCAACAAGAACAATCAATACTTTGCCTATTAGGATCGACTTCACCTCGTTATCAGTCGCGAGTCATGCTTCATGTGAATGAATAGTGCTTCTACACCCGTGACCCTAAACCCCAGACGCTCATATAGCTGCTTCGCCCGAGGGTTTGCGGCAACTACTGAGAGCGTGACGGGAAACCCACGCGCTGCACCTTGCTCGATTGTGTCCCAAAGCACCGCAGTGCCGATACCCCGGCCCTGGAACTCAGGCAAGACTTGCACCTCGTGGACATGGAGGGAGTCCGGTCTCCATTCGAGACACAGCGTGCCAACGGGCCAATGTTCCACGTAGATGACCCACGCCAGGTAGTCTCTGAAGCGCCGCTCGAAATCTGCGCGCTGCCATGCTTCTTCCCAGCCCCAGGTCTTGTCAATCACGTCCCGCATCGTTACACGATGGAGCCGGTACAGGAAATCTCGGTCCAAACCCGTCGCAGGACGCAGATGGTATTCCATCAGTTCGTGAGGCTATCGAGCTGCCTAACACGAGGTTAGTCGTGCGTATGACACCTTCGTCTGAAGCCGAGGTTAGGCGGGAAATGCCCCTTTTTCCTTTCCCGCATCAGCGTGCAGCTAAGAGCCTCACTTGCACGATAATTGTTGCTCTTCAGCTACTTTTTTAATGATGTCAGTACATGCGATCCATTCCGGGTTCGACATGGCTTCGTGATACACTCCCGAGCTGCGCTCGTCTTTGTCTGTACACAACCCGAAAGGGGTCCCTTGGCATTCACAAGACGCCCTGAGTTGGTTTAGATTAATGGTCCAAATTTCGTGATTTGGTGGGTTACCGACCTGCCGTCTCAACATACGAGGAAAACCCAAGGACGACATAACACATCGGTCCCATTTGGTGGACATCAATTTGTCAAAGGAATAACAAGGGCAAGCCGAATCACTCTGCGCGAACATTAAGGTACCTTCCCGATGACCGCCAGATCCGACAGGCGTCGACACGAGCACGGTATGGGAAGGTGTATCCAGACATGCAGTTGCTGAGAAATCCGTTGTATGGATGTCCTCTCTCGCTGTCGTAACGCTCGTAAAAACCAGGAAAGATACAGCGATGCCGCTCAGCGCAAAGCCAAAAAGTTTGGCTCGTCGACTGTTGCCTGTTGCCTTGTGCCTTATGCCTGATTTCATTTGATCAGCCTGTCCGCCCGCGCCAGCACATTCGGCGGAATCGTCAGGCCAATCTGCTTCGCGGCCTTGAGATTGATTACGAACTCAAACTTCGTCGGTTGCTGTACCGGCAGATCGGCCGGCTTGGCGCCCTTGAGGATCTTGTCTACATAAAGGGCCAGACGGCGGAATTCGTCGGCGAAGTCTGGGCCGTAGGACATAAGTCCTCCACTCTCGACCAATATCGGCTGGAAATAGATAGCCGGCAGGCGATTCCTTACCGCGAGCTTGATAATGTGTTCTCGGTGCTGAATATAGGCCCCGCTCGGTATTACAACCAGAGCTTGGGCGTGCCCGGTTTTCATAGCCAAGAATGCGTTGTCAATCATAGCGGGGTCGCGCGCCAATAGTAGCTGAAGCGTCACCCCGAGCGCCCCCGCCGCGGCCTCCAACTCTTTATACGGCCGTGAGGCCATATAACGGGCCTGATCGGTCTGTGCTGCGAGGACCGCGATACGCTTAGCCTCGGGAACTACCTCCGCGAGTTGCTCAAAGCGTTTCGCGTTTAACTCTTGGGTAATGGAGGCTAATCCCGTGATATTTCCACCCGGATGAGCCAGACTATCAACAACTCCCCTCCTCACT
>DASTOD010000403.1:0-2816 GCA_035762645.1 Binatia bacterium
AAATCAACCCGAATTGACGGCGGAGAAATTCGTACTTAATCCTTTCATGGCCGGAGAACGATTGTACAGAACCGGCGATCGGGCGCGTTATCTGCCAAACGGCCATATCGAATTTATCGAACGCATGGACAACCAAGTGAAGATTCGCGGATACCGCGTGGAATTGGGCGAAGTTGAATCGGCACTGAATCAGCACCCAGCAGTCCGAGAAAGCGTAACCGTTATTCGAGATCGCGGCTCGTCCGGAGACAAGGAGCTCGTCGCTTACGTGGTTCCGCAGGTACCATCAGCCCTCTCTGTTACTGAGCTGCGAAATTTTCTTGAACAGAAGCTGCCGCAATACATGATCCCTTCGGGATTTGTAACCCTGGAGGCCTTACCCCGAAATCCTAACGGCAAGGTCGACCGCAATGCGCTGCCGCCGGACAGCCAGCGGCCGCTGCTCGACCAAGGCTTCGTTGAACCGCGCACGGAGATTGAAGAGTTGGTCGCGCGGGTTTGGCGCGAGGTGTTGAAGCTCAAGGAAGTCGGCGTTTATGACAACTTCTTTAAGCTAGGTGGCCATTCTTTACTCGCAACGCGGGTAATCTCCAGGATACGCGATTTATTTCACATAGACATGCCATTGCGCACGGTGTTTCAGGCACCCACGATAGTCGGCTTGGCACAAGCTGTAGTAACAGCCCAGCAAAAGGGCCTACAGGTGGTCAGAACACCAATTTTGCCCGTGGGGCGTGAAAAGCCGGTTTTGCCGTCTGTGGCGCAGGAGCCACTTTTGGGCCTAGAGCGGCTGTTCCCTGGCGCTTACTGTTTCAACATACCGGCGGCTTATCGTCTAAAAGGTGTGCTAGACGTCAATGCGCTGAAACGGAGTCTCAATGCGGTTGTTGAGAGGCACGAAGCCTTGCGAACCACGTTCCCGACCGTATCCGGGCGGCAGGTTCAGTTCATTGTCAGCTCGTTATCAATAACCTTGGAGGTCGTTGATCTCGAGAGATTGCCAGAGTTACAGCGCGAAAGCGAAGCGAAAAGGTTGGCGAGAGAAGAAGTGGAGACGCCTTTTGATTTGGCTGCCGGACCCTTGCTACGGGTCAAATTACTAAAGTTAAATGACAGGGACCATGTGATACTTGTCACAATGCATCATATCATTAGCGATGGCTGGTCGATGATTATTTTCTTCCGTGATTTAGCTCAATTTTATGAAGCCAGCCTGAATGGACATGATCCATCTTTGCCCGAGTTGCCGATCCAATATGCGGACTTTTCCGAGTGGCAGCGGCAGGCCTTAGAGGGGCAATTGATGAAAAACCAACTTGTCTACTGGAAGCAGCAGCTGGACCGTCCTCTGTCGCGATTTGAATTTTCCACCGGTCGCCCTCGGATGGCTGAACTGAGCTTCTTAGCGGCCCGCAAATCGCTATCGATAACGGGGGATCTTGTTCAATCCTTAAAAAAGCTAAGCCAGAGAGAAGAGGGCACTCTTTTTACGACACTTTTGACCGCGCTCAAAGTTCTACTGTACTTTTGCACGGGTGAGAAAGATATTCGGGTAGGAACTCTAGTCGAAAATCGCAACCGAAGGGAAACCGAGAATCTAATCGGTCACTTTGCTAATACGCTGATCATCCGGAGCAAGGTTTCCCCTAGTTCCAACTTCCGCCAACTTGCAAGGGAAGTTCGGGATATCACCCTGGCAGCTCAAGCTCACCAGGATCTGCCCTTTGAGGTTTTGGCCCAGGCCTGGGAGAGCGATAAAAACCTAGATCGAGCTTCCCTCTGCCAGACTGTGTTTATATACCAGACTTCCCCTCTATATCCCATTAAGCTCCCCGGCCTGACCGTTGATCTCCTTGACGATATAAAGAGGGTCGAAGAGCCTGAGATAGCGATCACCACGTTTGATTTAATCCTCGCGATGAAGGAGAAGCCTGCTGGGATAGTTGGCTCTCTCATCTATAAAGTCGATGTTCTTGACGAGGCTGTTATCAACCGAACCATCGCACATTTTTACACCATTCTCAGACGTGTTATCTCGAAACCTAATCAACCGGTTTCCGAGCTTTGCCGTTTGGAGAAGACACAAAGATAAGGCCTGCGCGTAACGGAACGCCTTCAGGCTCGGTAGAAGACGTAGTGCCAATCAAAATAGCGCTTGACTTCTATCCTGGAAGTAGTACTTATCGACCAGCCGCTGTGTACGCTAGTAATATTTTTGGGAGGTGACATATGCTTATTAGTCAACTCTATCGGAGTGACTCCTTGAACGAGCAAGGCTATGAAATTCTCCAGAAGTGGTATAAGCTAACGAACGCACAGAGGCAGGCTCAAATAAAATGGCTAGCTGATCAGCTAAGAAAGGAGGGCGTGGCTGGAAAAACGATCGCTGTGGAGCTAGCGGCTCGTTTAGGAGTCCCGATTTCGCAAAATTTTCCGCCGCCTCAACCCCGAAGGCGCAAGTGAAAGTAGGAGCAGGGTGAAACTTATTAAATAAATACTATAGCGCTTCGGCTTCTTCAACAAACCCTGGCGGCTCAAACCCAGCGCTTGAGCCGCCTTTTGTTTGTTCCAGTTGAATTTTTCTTAACGCATCTTCAATCATGCACCGTTCGAGCGCTTTACCGCGTTCGGTAAGGCTCGGGTGTCAGATCATCAAACAGGCCACAACTATCCCGAAGCCGGTTCCCGGAACGCCGTTGGCTAGATCGTTATTCCCGGACATCTAACGGAAAAGATACTAGCCCGCGGCCAGTCCCTGGGAGGGATGATTGCAATACCTCCATTGTCAATCCTCCTCTCGCGAAGATTGTCGTTCC
>DASTOD010000404.1:0-3221 GCA_035762645.1 Binatia bacterium
GTAGTGAGACTGGCGTTTTTCTCTGCTTCGAGATGTTTTAAAAATCGTCTGATAACCTGTCGCATAGCAATTCTCCTCTCCATCGGTTTGGAGAGTAAGATACGACAGGATCAGAACGCTAATGTACTGGCGGAGAATTCAGTTCAATTACGGGTAACCACTGAGCCACACCGGCGACGCAATACGCGCGTTTCCTTCCTCAGCGCGTCCTCCGGCCTACACTGGCTGGATTACGCCGATCCGGGTCCAGATTGCGATCAGCCCGAATCCCACGATCACGTCGATGACGACGCACCAAGTGATGTACCACTGCGGAATCGAAACGAGCATCAATGGCGAGCGGTTGTGATGCGCCAGATCCCAGAGGCCGTGCCCGAGGTAGGCCGCCGGCAGAAACCAAGGGCTGACCGTGACACCAAGCAAGGCGGCGATGCCGAACATCGACGCCACGTTGAACTCTACAAGCTGATGATTGTTCGAGCCGTTGACGACGGCGAATCCAAAGTAGACGCCGGCGACGATCCCCATCAGCACCGCCGCGAAGGCCAGCGATACACCAGGCGGCAGAAACGCATGCGGTGCCAAGGACACGAGTCCTACGGCGAACCCGGTCAGAACCGGCCGTTGGCTGAACATTGAAGGGCCCGGCAGGCTCATGTCGTCTCCTAATCCGAAGAACGCCGCCGAGCGGATCCCCAACGTAGGTTGGGAATCGGCCGGCGGAGATTGTGGACCGCGTAGCGGGCAACCATCGGCCATGCCGGACGGGGATAGAATCCGGTCAAGCGGGAACGGGGCGTTGGGGGTCAAATCTTTACCTATGACATTAAGGAGGATTCAATCTCCTCTAAAGCCGCCTTCAATGTTCGTTCCTTCTGTGTTTTCTCACGTAACCGCTTTCGTTCCCGACTGACCGCGGTGTAATCAAGATCTCCCAATATCTTTCCAATCTCTGCTTGACTCACCCCGCCGTAACGATACATCAACTCCATAGCCACCGCGCGTTCGTTCCGGTGTCCTGTACGTCTGACCGTAGCTCCGTAGTCTTTGTGAGTTGCTGTCACGCGCGGATTTTGCCATGATGCCTCTCACTTGATGATCTTATCCGCTCTCGCCAGCACGCTCGGTGGAATCGTGACGCCAATCTGCTTGGCTGTTTTTAAGTTAATGACGAGCTCGAACTTCGTGGGCCTTTCTACCGGCAACTCGGCGGGTTTAGCCCCTTTCAGGATCTTATCTATGTAGGTAGCGGCGCGGCGGTACTGATCCACGTGGTCAGAATCGTAGGACATGAGTCCCCCGGCATCTACAGCTTCTCTCCTGACGTACGTCGAAGACAACCGGCTCTTTAACGCAAACCCAGCGGTTCGTTTTTCATTATCATTCATTAGCGGGCCACCGGCCACGAAGAGTCCATCCGGCCGCTCCTTTCCCAACGCAGCAAATACCCGCTCGAAATCGTCCGTACCCCGTACCTCCCAAGGCTGAATAGTCAACCCCAGTGGACGCGCCACGGTCTGAACACCTTTCACTTCGATTACGTTGCCTTGGTTTGCCGGGTCGTAGAGGACGGCGACACGGCGAATTTTGGGAACGGCTTCTTTCAGCAGCTCCAGTCGTTTACTGGCTAACTCCACGGCGAGATTCGTAAACCCCGTAATGTTTCCGCTTGGACGAGCAAGGCTAACGACTAGACCCGACCCAACAGGATCCGTCCCGACGTTTACCATAATGATGGGAATCGTCGTGGTGGCGTTCTTAGCGGCTAGAGCCGCTTGAATACTTTCCGCCGCGAGAATGTCAACCTTTAGGCGAACCAACTCGTCCGCAAGCTCGGGTAGTCGATCGAGCCTTCCTTCTGCAAATCGGTACTCGATGAGAATGTGCAGCCCCTCAACGTAGCCCAGTTCCCGTAGCCCTTGGCGAAAGGCCGCGATTCGAGCCGACGATTCACGGCCTGCCAGATAACCTATCCGAGGGACTTTCTTCGACTGCTGCGCCTCGGACAGCGAGCAAAGTGCTAAGAGCAAAGCACTGATCGAGCTAAGCGCAAAGAGCAGAGTGCTAAGTGCAAAACAAACGAGGCTCTGTCTCTTCCTGTTGCCTGTTGCCTCGTGACTGATGCCTGTTTTCACTTAATGATCTTGTCCGCTCTCGCCAGCACGTTTGGTGGAATCGTGAGGCCGATCTGCTTCGCAGTTTTTAGATTAATCATCAGCTCGAACTTCGTCGGCTGCTCCACCGGGAGGTCGGCGGGGTTCGCGCCTTTTAGGATTTTATCCACATAAACAGCGGCGCGACGGTCCAAGTCGATGACGCTAATCCCGTAGGACATAAGCCCCCCGGCTTCCACAAATTCTCGCCTTTCGTATATCGACGGCACCCGATTCTTTATTGCCATTTCTGCAATTCGTGTCCGTTGAGCAATGATAACTGTACCTGCCAGCACCACGACTGCGTCAGCGGCCTCGTTGCTCACGCTACGGAATACGGCTTCAAGCTCCTTGGGCTCTAGAATATCTCGGTATTGAGACTTGACGCTGAACGCCCGAGCCACGACCTCAATTTCTTTTACCACTCTTGCATTGCCCGGGTTAGCCGAACTGCCGAGGACAACGACGCGCGAGAGTTTGGGAACAATCTCCTTCAAAAGCTCGAGTTGTTTGCCACTTATCTCCGGCGCAAGAGTTGAGAGTCCGGTGATGTGACCCCCGGGCCGCGCAAGGCTGGCGACGAACCCGCTCCCAACAGGGTCGCTGTCGAATGTCATAACGATCGGTATTGTACCGCTTGCTTCCTTGGCGGCACGGGTTGAAGCCGGACCGGACGTGACGATAACATCGACGTTGAGGCGCGCCAGTTCAGCGGCGAGCTCTTTCTGGCGACCAAAGTGTCCTTCTGCATACCGATACTCGATTGTTATGTTTTTCCCATCTAGATACCCAAGCTGCCGTAGACCCTCCCGGAATGCTTCGATGCGGAACGCGATGGCAGAACGGGAAGCGCCAGCCAGATACCCAATCCGTGGGAGTTTCGTCCGCTGCTGCGCCGACGCGGGACCGCTAAGCGCAAAGAGCAAAGCGCTAAGCGTAAAGCCAATGACTGTCTCTCTCATAAGGTTTCTGTCCGTTTTTATTGCTCTTTGCCCTTTGCGCTTAGCTCCTTGCTATTTAATGATCTTGTCCGCCCGCGCCAGCACGTTCGGCGGAATCGTGAGGCCA
>DASTOD010000405.1:0-11271 GCA_035762645.1 Binatia bacterium
CATGACCTGTTTTGGCAACTACTGACATTAGCTTTGCTCAGAAGAAAATTTTAGGCGAAACCGTGGAAGGGAGAACGGCTACACAGAGGATTCACGCAACTGAAAAGATTCAAAAGAGAAAATGGGCCCACCTGGATTCGAACCCGAACGGACGAAACATCGGAACCGGAACCGAAACCGCCGCCCGTCGAGCATTTGCCTGCCGACGATTTGCCCGAAGAAACACTTTCCCTCGTCCAGTTCCCGGAGCTGCCGGCGAAAATCCGCACACTGGCCACTGACAGTGACGTTGAGCGTCCGTTTTCTCCCCCTAAACGGTGACAAGCATTACTTGTCAGAGAGGCCGCTTTCTGCTAGGATGGCCCGGTGATAGCGTCGTTTAAGCATCGGGGGTTAAAACGGCTCTATGAACACGACGATCACCGCGGGCTGTCGCCGGACCACGTTGACAAGATCAAGCGGATTCTTGCCCGCCTGGACGAGGCAACGGTTGTTCAAAACATGGCGCTTCCCGGCTTTGACCTTCACCCTCTCAAGGGAAAGCTCAAAGGCCTCTGGGCCGTGTCACTGTCCGGCAATTGGCGCATTGTGTTTCACTTCGAGAACGGCAACGCCTACCGCGTTGATCTGATCGATTATCACTAGGAGGAAAAAACCATGCCCATGAAAAACCCGCCGCATCCCGGTCTTTCGGTCCGCGCCGACTGCCTTGAGCCGCTGGGCCTTACCGTCACTAAAGCTGCGAAAGCGCTGGGTGTGTCGCGCCAGGCTCTAAATAACCTTATCCATGGCCAGGCCGCCATCTCCCCGGAAATGGCGATCCGGCTCGATAAGGCGTTTGGTGGCGGCGCCGAAACCTGGCTCCGCTTACAAGCGGCGTACGATCTCGCGCAAGCGGAAAAAGATGCGGATAAGATCAAGGTGCGGCGGATCGCGTGAAGAAGCCACCACATCCCCGCCGAATTGTCCGCCAGGAGTGCATCCAGCCCTTATGTCTGATCGTAACAGAGGCAGCCGAGCGCCTCGGCATGCGGCCATCGGAAGCACTGGCCCTTCAATGGGGCGATATCGACCCTAAGACGGCGCGAGCTCTCCATATCCAAGAGCCTCTATCTCGAAGAAGAAGCGAGCACCAAGACAGGCAGGAGCGAACGCGAGATCAGGCTTGCTTCCGAGGTTGGCGGACCTTCTCAGAACCATCAAGCCGTTGCATGTCACCGAGGATAACTACGTGTTCTCGGAAGATGAAAATGGGCCCACCTGGATTCGAACCAGGGACCAACCGGTTATGAGCCGGTGGCTCTAACCAAACTGAGCTATGGGCCCGTATGAAGACTGTTTCTAGTTTAGAGTTGTGAGTCTCGAGCCAATAATGAAACCGGATCGAGGAAGGCAGATTCGAAAACTAACTTTCCATGAAGCTCTTCAGACGTTTGCTCCGGCTCGGGTGCCTGAGCTTGCGCAACGCTTTGGCTTCAATTTGCCGGATCCGCTCTCGGGTGACGGTAAATTTTTGCCCGACTTCTTCGAGCGTATGGTCGGACTTTTCGCCGATCCCGAAGCGCATGCGCAACACCTGTTCTTCGCGCGGGGTGAGCGTCGCCAAGACCTTGCGCGTTTGCTCCTGCAGGTTGATATTGACCACCGCGTCCGAAGGAGTGATGATCCTTTTGTCCTCGATAAAGTCGCCGAGGTGGCTGTCCTCTTCCTCGCCGACCGGCGTTTCTAGCGAAATCGGCTCCTTCGCGATTTTGAGAACCTTGCGGACCTTGTCGAGAGGAATTTCCATCTTGCTGGCGATCTCTTCCGGCGTCGGCTCGCGGCCGATTTCCTGGACCAAATATCTCGATGTGCGGATCAATTTGTTGATCGTTTCGATCATGTGAACGGGAATGCGGATGGTCCGCGCTTGGTCGGCGATGGCGCGGGTGATGGCCTGACGGATCCACCAGGTCGCATACGTGGAGAATTTATAGCCCCGCTGGTACTCGAATTTGTCCACGGCTTTCATCAAGCCGATATTGCCTTCCTGGATCAGGTCGAGAAACTGCAGTCCCCGGTTGGTGTACTTCTTCGCGATGCTCACGACCAGGCGCAGGTTGGCCTCGATGAGTTCCTTTTTCGCCAAATTGGCCTTGGTCTCTCCGGCGATAATCGACCAGACGCGGCGCTTGATCTCCTCGGCGGGCATCTCCAGGTCTTTTTCGATGCGCCGGATATCGCGGCGCGCATTTTTGATTTCCTCGGCCATGTTCAGAATCGCTTCATGCCCCATCCTGAGCGAGCCGACGATTCGGTGCCAATGCTTTTTGCGGCCATTGAGGCCGGAAATAAGCTTGAGAATCTCAGAAGCCGGTTTGCCGGTTTTCTGTTCAAAATCTTTGACCCGCCTCTCCAGCGTCTGCATGCGGTCCATGGCTTTTTTCAGCCCGTCCCCGATGGCCTCCGTTTGCCGCCGATTGAGCTGAAGCGCTTTGAGACCCTGGATAATCTTTTCTTGATGCCTGGATTGGAGCTCAAGCAGCCCGTGCCGGCGCTGCGCCGAGACCCGCTTGCCTTCCAACTGCCGCTTTACTTTTTCACACTCGTTAGCCGTCCGCCGAATTTTGCCGATTTGGTCGAGCAGCCGTTTTTCATGAACCTCTTCTTCCTCCAGATATTCCGCGTCGTCTTCGCCGTCTTCCTTGATGATCTCTCTCACCCGAATTTCATGCTCGGCCAATTTCTGGCCAAGATCCAGCACATAGCTGAGCGCCAGAGGGCTGGACAAGACTTCGTCGAGAACCTGCTTTTCGCCCTCTTCGATTTTTTTCGCAATCTCAACCTCGCCCTCGCGGCTCAGGAGGGAAACCGTTCCCATTTCGCGCAGATACATTCGTACGGGATCGCCGGTCTTGCCCACCACGTCGCCGTCGACCTCGCCGTCGATGTCTTTCTCTTCCTCTTCTTCCTCGGCCAGATCCTCGGCGCCGCTGCCGAGCGTCACCCGCTGATTGGAATCGACGACCTCGATGTCCATCTCGCCGAAGATGGACATGACATCGTCGATTTGATCCGGCGAGACGACTTCCGCCGGAAGCATGTCGTTGACGTCATCGTACGTCAAATAACCCTTCTCCTTGCCCAGGTCGATAAGCTTTTTGACCTCCTTTAAGTTTTTCTTCTCCACCGGTTCGCCGGCGGTGATGGAGGCCAGTTTCTCGGATTTTACAGGGTCGGGGGCTTCGGCTCGGGCCTTGGATGTTTTAGCTGGCGTTCCCTTCGTACGACGTCTTGCCATTCCAGTATCCTCTCTCTCTTCGCTTTGTCGTCCTGCTGTTCCTCGGCAGCGCGAATTGCCATTCTCAAGTTTCGTTCTAACGCTCTCAGATGCCTCCGACGCAAATGGAAAATGCAATCCGCTGCGATTTTGTCGCACTCGGCCGGCGCAAGATTTTCCCCCTCCAAAGCTAAAGCTGAGATTTCAGAAGCCTTGTCTGAGGATAACTTTTGGGTGACACGGAACACATCCACCTCCCCCTGTTGTTGCCACTCCGCGAGGATTACGTCAACCAGCTCTCGCCACTTGGAGCCGATCCACTGCGGAAATTCCTGCTCCTGGATCACGGCTTGCACGACCGAAGCATGACGAAGCATCAAGCTGATCAACGAACGCTCTGCAACGTCTTCTCGGTTCGTCGGCTGCGGCGGCGCTGGGTTGCGGCCAGGTTGCAGGGTCTTCGGACTTCCAGAAAGTCGCGCGGGGCGCCGTAAGAGATCTTCCCGAATCCCGAGGACATCGGCGGCGCGCCGCACCAATAGATCGACTTCAAAAGGATTATGGATCTTGAGCACGAGGCGGCTGATTTCCGCCGCCGTTTGACTCTTGCCTTCCAAACTTCTGCCGAATCGCTGTTCCAAACAGGAAAAGAAGTAATCTGCCAACGGCACGGCCTGCTCCAGCACGGTCTCGATCGCCGCCTTGCCCCGCTTACGAACAAAGGTATCAGGATCTTCCCCCTTCGGCAAAAAGGCGGCCTGCCCAAAAATTCCCGCTTCCACGAAGATTTCAAAGCTTCGGGCGGCGGCTTTTCGCCCCGCGTCATCGCCGTCGAACAAAGCAATAATGTTCCTCGTGTAGCGCGCCAACAGGCGAATATGATCCACGGTGAGAGCGGTCCCGAGCGTCGCGACGCTATAAGGGATATCGTACTGGGACAGCGCGATCGCGTCCAAGTATCCCTCCACCACAACCACACGATCCGCTTTGCGAATCCCTTCTTTGGCCTGATAGAGCCCGTAAACGGTTGCGCCCTTGCGAAACAACGGCGTCTCGCTGGAGTTCAGATATTTAGGCAATCCTTCGTTCAGCACGCGGGCGCCGAAACCGATTACTTTTCCTCCCGCATTGACTATGGGAAACATCACGCGGGCAAAGAACTTCTCGTAAAACCGCTGAGCGCTTCGCTGACCGATCAAGCCTAAATGCAGGGCTTCTTGGACCGACAACTTCTCTCTTCCGAACAGATCCACCAAACCGGCTCCAGTTTGCGGCGCATAGCCGAGCATGAAGCGCCGTACCATGACTTCATCGACCCCTCGCGATTTTAGGTAGGCCAGAGCCTTCTTGCCCTCGGGATGGGCAAAAAGAAGGCTGTGGTAATGAGCGGCGGCGGCCTCATTGATCCGGTAGAGCGTCTCTCTCGCTCCGGCTCGGCGCACAGCCTCTGGAGTCTGGGCGCGTTCGATGGCGATACCGTAGCGGTTCGCCAGCCGCTCGACCGCCTCGGGAAAGGACAAGTGATCCTGATGCATCAGGAAATTGAACACGCTGCCGCCGACATGGCAGCCAAAACAGTGAAAGATTCCCTTTTCCTCGTTCACGGTAAACGATGGAGTCTTTTCCGCATGAAACGGGCAAAGCCCGAGATAATTGCGGCCGGTTTTTTTAAGGGTGACGTAGTCCGAGATGACTTCGACCAGGGAGGCTCGGTCGCGCACCTCGCGGATTTTGTCTTGCTGAATCATACCGCCGGTCAAGCGAAAAGACGTCCGGGCCGACCGCGCGCCTCGCTCCGCGACTCTGGAAAAATTTGTTCCTTTCCGATTCGTATCATATTCTCCGCCAAACGCGACAACGGCGATGCCAGATACGACGCGTCAACTTTATCCCTCGTTGCCGGCGGAACCCAAGACGCCGAGCCGAGGAAGAAAACCACGAAGGCGAGGATAGCCGCTCCTTTACCGACTCCCACAGCGACGCCACCCAGCCGGTTGAAAGACTGAAGAAACGAAAATTTCACCAACCGGTGAAGCAGCCAACCGATCAGGCTAAAAAGGAAATAGACCATGAAAAAAATCAGCAGGAAGGCAACGCCCTTGCGGATTAGCGTAGGGCTCTCCACATAGAATGCCGCTACGGCCGCAAGCCGCTCACCGTAGCGAACCGCGGAGAGGAATCCGATGACCAAGCCGGCCAGAGAGAATACTTCCCGAAAAAAACCTTTGAAGTAACCCCTCAGCCCAAAGAGGGAAAAGACCGAGATCAGAGTAAGATCGACCCAATTCACGCTGAGGGACCGTCTAATTCATAGACGCGGTCAATCTTTTAGCTTTTAGGCGAGCCATGGACCGCGTGAGACCGACGCACGAGAACCGACAGATAGCGTCACATTCTGGATGATCCTCGCCGTTAAGTTTAAGATGGCGGCGCTCCGCTGGCAATCGGGGGACGCTTCATTGTCGGAACGCACGGGAAATCGCAGCGCCGCTCGTCACAGGGGACCGGCCTAGCCCCCGAGAAGCTCTTTCGCCAGTTCATTCACTCGTTTGCCGTCGCAACGACCGCTCACTTTCGGCATCACCAGCCTCATCACCCTGCCCAAATCCTTCTGATCCTTGGCATCCGCCTCGGCAATGCTGTTTCGAATCAGGATACGGACTTCTTCATCCGTCAGAGGTTCCGGCAAGAGGCTTCGAAGGATTTTGAGTTCATTCTCCTCCTTTTGGGCAAGCTCCTCTCGCCCTCCCTTTCTGAAAAGTGTCATGGCCTCGATCCGCTGCTTGCACAGAGTCGAAATCGTTCTCGTGATCTCTTCGGCGCCTAGTTCCTTGCGCAGACGAATTTCTTCATTCTGGATCGCGGACAAAAGAAGCCGCAGCGTTGAGACTGCGACTCGGTCCCCGCTCTTCATCGCCCGCTTCACGGTATCTTGAATTTCGGCCTTCGATTCCACTGAATTTTCCTGATCGCGAGTCGCTCAAGGCGCTCAGAAAGAATGACGCACGCGCCGCATGGCTCGCTTCTTGGCCGCGATAGCTTTCTTTTTTCTTTTCACACTCGGCTTTTCGTAATGCTCTCGCTTGCGTAACTCGGCCAAGATCCCCGCCTTCTCGCACAACTTTTTGAAGCGTCGGATAGCGCTCTCGATGGATTCATTTTCTCTAACTCTAACACCGGTCATAAGCTCAGATCACCCCCGATCCCCTCTGCCCGCGTTTTTTCGAATGCTCGATTTTAGCTGATTCATGTGCTAAGTCAAGCAATTCGCAATTGAAAACACTGTTCCGCATATTAAAATTGGGCCCGTCCGGGAATGGGTGAAGGGTGGGCATCGTACTGGGGTACCACCATTGGCGCGCTCTTCAATGCTTGAATTTAAGCTTCCAGAATTTTTCGGGATAATCGGAAATGATGCCTTGCACGCCGAGCGACAGGAACCGCTCCATGTCCCGCAAGTCATTTACCGTCCACACGTAGACGTCAAGCCCGTCCGCCCATGCCCGGTCCAGGAACTCTCGGGTCGCCATTTCCTTTTGCACATGGATCGAGCCGGCCCCCAATCGCTCGGCAACCGTGAAGGGATCCTCTTTCACACCGGCGCCGTAAGTGAGACCGATGCGCGCTTCCGGCGCTAATTCCCGTATCCGCTCCAAACACGGATAGTGAAACGACGAAAGAATCGTCTGGTCCAAATAATCGAAATGGCTGAGCGTGAACAGGATCTTGATCTCGATTCCGGACTGTGAACCGCTGAACTGCTTCATCTCGACACAGAGGTCGGCTTTTTCCGCAACCCCTTCCAGCACTTCTTCCAAAGTCAGAATGCGCTGTCCTCGAAAGGACTTGTTTCGCCATCCGCCGATTTCGAGCTTCTTCAGCTGTTCCAAGGTTTTCCCGTTGACGCTTCCTTTGACTCCGGCCGTTCGACGGAGCCGCTCATCGTGGAAAACTACGACGTGTCCGTCCTTCGTGAGTTGACAATCGATCTCGATCATATCGGCGCCGGCTTCGATCGCTTTCTCGAAGGCGAGCCGGGTATTTTCCGGGAAATCTCCCGATGCGCCGCGATGCGCTATCCTGAGGAACCGGGCCATGGGTCGTCTAGGGTTTAACCGCGATACCGGATGGCCATTGAGCTTGGAAAAAAACCGGGCAAGTTCTAAAGGCGCGCGCGAGCATTGTCGAGATGGATAAAGAATTCCCTATTCCCTTTGGGGCCCACCAGCGGCGATTCCACAACTCCTCGGACCTCGTATCCAAGCGCCACGGCCGCCTCGGTAATTTCATTAACGACGCGTAAACGCTCCTCGGCCGATCGAACCACGCCGCCTTTGCCGACCTTGCCTTTTCCCACTTCGAACTGGGGTTTGATGAGCGCCACAACGACGCCTCCGGGGACAACCAATGTTCTGACCTGAGGGAGAACGAGCCGAAGAGAGATGAAAGAAACATCGAGCGTGGCAAGGTCCGCCGGTCCGGGTAACGCTTCCAATTCTAGATAGCGGATGTTGGTCTTTTCAAAAACGACAACCCGCGGGTCATTTCGAAGTTTCCAATCCAGCTGCCCGTAACCCACGTCGACGGCGTACACTCGGGAAGCTCCATGGGCCAGCAAACAATCGGTGAAGCCGCCGGTCGAAGCACCGACATCGAGGGCGGTTTTGCCGGTCACATCGACGTTAAATGCTTGCAGCGCCCTTTCCAGTTTGGTTCCGCCGCGGCTCACATACGGTGACGGCTTCGACCGCAAACGGATCAGTGCGGTTTCGCGGACAAGGCTTCCGCTCTTCGTGATCGGCTGGTCATCGACGAGCACATCGCCCGCGAGAATTCGCGCGCGGCCTTCGCCGCGGCTTTTGACCAAGCCCCGCTCAAGCAGCAGCTTGTCTAACCGCTCCCTCTTTCCCATCCCTCCTTGTGTTTCTTTCTTTCGCGTCTCACTAGCTGCAGCGCGGCTTGCGCGATAGCCTCCTTATCAAAACCGCAAATCTTTCTCAGCTCCTCTTGCGTTCCATGCGGGATGAACCGGTCCGGCACGCCGAGGCGCTTGATTTGGACATCGCTCAGTCCTTCGTCCGCCAAAAATTCGAGCAAGGCGCTGCCAAATCCGCCGGCGATCGAATGATCCTCGACGGTGATCAGATAGCGAGTTTCCGCCAGCAACTCACGGAAGAGTTCTCTATCGAGCGGTTTGACGAAGCGGGAGTTGACAACGGTTGCATTGATACCCAACGGCGCTAACTCTTGCGCGGCCGCGAGGGCGGGAATCACCGTGTGGCCAATGGCAGCAATAAGGATGTCCCGACCCCACCGCAGCACTTCCGCTTTGCCGACCGGCAGTGATCGCATTTCATCATCGATCGAAACGCCCCAACCTTCGCCTCGAGGATAGCGCAGCGAGATCGGGCCGTCGTGTTCGACAGCGGTCTTCAGCATATGCCGCAGCTCGTTTTCGTCCTTGGGAGCCATAATCACAATGTTGGGTATCGGCCGCATATAAGCAAAATCGAAAACCCCGTGATGCGTCGGACCATCCGCGCCGACCAGACCGCCGCGATCGAGGGCGAAGACGACATGGAGGTTCTGCAGGCACACGTCGTGTAAAATCTGATCGTAGCCGCGTTGCAGGAATGTCGAATAAATGGCCACCACCGGTATCCAGCCTTCGGTAGCCATACCGGCCGCAAAGGTGACCGCATGCTGTTCCGCGATGCCTACGTCATAGGACCGGCCGGGAATTTCCCGAGACAATTTGTCGATCCCCGTCCCACTGCCCATGGCGGCGGTAATTCCCACCACCTTGGGGTTCTCCTTGGCTAGTCGAATCAAAGTCCGGGCGAACACATCGGTAAACGTCGGAACCGGACCTTTCTCTTTCTTTGCCTTGCCGGTCAGCACATGAAACGGTGTGACGCCGTGAAATTTTACCGGGTCCTGCTCGGCGGGCGCATAGCCTTTGCCTTTCGTGGTAAGGACATGGACGAGCGTCGGCCTCTCGATCTTCTTGACGTTTTCCAGCGTGGTCACCATCTCGGATATACTGTGTCCGTCGATCGGCCCGACGTACTGAAAGCCCAAGCTTTCAAAGAGAAACCCGGGCGTCACCAGTCCCAGAAAAGAATCTTTGACCCGGCGGGCGACGTGAAAAAGATTCTCCCCTTTAGGCAGGTTTCTAAGGAGAGCCGAAAGATTTCTCTGCAGACGGACGCCCAGATCCGTGGTGAACTGTTTACTCAAAAACGAAGAAACCGCCCCCACTCTCGGATCGATAAAAATAGCGTTGTCATTCAACACGACGGTCAAATCTTTATTGAGATGTCCGGCTTGATTGAGCCCCTCGAAAGTCAATCCGGCGCTGAGGCATCCGTCACTAATCACGGCCACGACCTTGCGGTTGGACGCTTCGAGGGTTTTGGCCTCGACCATGCCCAAGGCGGCGGAGATAGAAGTTCCGGCATGACCGGCCCCGAAGACATCGTATTCGCTCTCTTCACGGCTCAAAAAGCCGCTGATTCCTCCGAGCTGGCGTATGGTTGCCAACAGCTTGCGCCTGCCGCAGATGAGCTTATGGGCATAGGCCTGGTGACCGGTATCCCAAACAATCCGATCTTCGGGGGTATTGAAGACATAATGCAGGGCCAGCGTCAGCTCGATCGCGCCGAGAGTCGAAGCCAAGTGGCCGCCGACCTCCGACACGACGGAAATAACTTCCTCACGCACTTCCTGGGCCAGCATCGAAAGCTCGTCGGTGCTGAGCCGACGAATGTCGCCTGCATCTTCGATGGTATCGAGTAAGCGTCCCATGTCAGACTCGGTTCTCCCGCTAGGTGTTCGTAACGTTATCGTGGGTGGCGCGCGTCACGATATAACCCGCGATCTCCCCGAGCGGCCGCGCCCTTCCCCCCAGGGGAGCTAGTTCTTTGACACATTGTTGGTGCAGTTCCCGCAGCCGCTCCCTGGCTTGCGCCAGGCCGACCACCGACGGATAGGTGGCTTTTTTACGCTCCTTGCGCGCCGATTCCGCCCGCTCCCCGGCCGCCGGATGTCCTTGCGCATCCAGCACATCGTCCGCGATTTGGAACGCCAGTCCCAGAATTTCGCCGAAGCGTGAAATTCTCCGCAGCGGAGCCTGCTGGGCGCCGGCGACCAGCGCGCCAACTCTGACCGCGGCGAGAATGAGCGCGCCGGTTTTGCGTACGTGAATGTATTCCACGGTTGCCAGATCGGCCTCTTTACTCTCCGCCTCAAGATCCAACGCCTGACCGCCGACCAGGCCGGCCACGCCGCTGGCGTGGGAGATTTCGCGAATAAGCTCCACGATCCGGCGCGCCGGTAGAGAGCGGACAACCTGCGGACTCGACATCAGGTGAAAGGCTTCGGTCAACAGTCCGTCGCCCGCCAGGAGCGCGACGCCTTCGCCAAAAACCTTGTGCGCCGCCGGCGCTCCGCGGCGCAAGTCATCGTTGTCGATCGCCGGCAGGTCGTCGTGAATGAGAGAATAAGCGTGAATCATCTCCAACGCCGAGGCGAAGGGAAGCAGCTGTTTTGGCTTGCCGCCAAACGCTTCGCCCGCCGCCAGAGTCAAGATCGGGCGGATTCTTTTTCCTCCCGGGAAAAGGCCATAATTCATCGCTTTCCAAATCGAATGGGATTGGCCCGGCTGCGCGTTAAGATGGCGCTCCAACGCGCGATCGATGATCATTTTCCGCGCAGCCAAGTAACCGTTTATATCGAAAGTAGAGGTCACCGGACGTTTAGGGCTTGCCGACCGTGCGATTTACCGCCCAATCTACCACCGACACGATGCGATCTTCAAACCAGTTCGCGAAAGGAAGGAAACGCCCGACGTTTTTTCAGCGAAAGTCGTCGGCGATGCGTGTTAAAGACGCACGCCGGTTGTTTGCTCATTGGCCTTCTTTCTTATCGGCGTCAGCGATTAAACTTTCGAACGCCTTGAGCTGAAGCTGTCCATCTTTGTCTTTAACGAGCAGTTCGATTTTTTTTTCGAT
>DASTOD010000406.1:0-14059 GCA_035762645.1 Binatia bacterium
ACGGCCGAACCTATGCCGAGGGAAAAAAGATCACCTGGAAGGACGGGCTGGCGGCGCTCTATTTTTTGATTCGCTTTCGGCTGGCGGATTGAACTAACGCTCGTGTAACGAGCCTGGACGCACCGTAAAAGTCTTTTTGCGCCGTTAGGACGCGACCGTTCCTTCGCTCCACAGCTCGTCCATGTAGTTCCGAAGCGCCTCTTTGAGAGAAAACTGGGGCGTGTAGCCGAGCTCCGCTTTTGAGGCGGTGAGGTCGAGCGGAGCGCTCTTCGCATCTGCGTCACTCCAACCGATGACTTTGACTTCGATCGTCGGGATCAGGTCGTTCACAATCCGCGCCAATTCCTCCGGCCCGGTGACCACTCCGCTCCCGGCGTTGTAGGTTCGTTGCGTTGGACTTGCCGCCTTGCAGGCAAGATGGAGCGCCAGGGCGACATCTTTGGCGTACACGTATTCGTTCGGTCCATAGACTTTCGCGTCGATCGTCAGGGAAGTCTTTTTGATCATGCCCATGGCGAGATCGCGCATGATCGTCCCGACCGTTGAGCCGCCGACGTAGTGGCCCCGTCCGAAAACGCCGCCGGGACGAATAATGATCGTGTCGAGGTTGTGATGGTTGGCATAGCCATGTACCAGATGCTCGGAGCACAGCTTGGTGACGGTGTAAAGATTATGGCCGCCGGTCGCGGCGTCTTCGCGAATTAGAGGATCTTTGATCTTGGAGCGGTCATAGACGCCGAAAGTGCTGACGTAGACGACTCGGTGCAAACCCATCAGCCGGGCTGCTTCCAGGACATTGATCGTGCCCAGGATATTGTTGGTCGAGCCGGTGTAGGTATTCTCGGCAACGCGTTTGCCGATCAAGCCGGCGGTGTGCACGGCCGTATCGATCTCATAATCTTTGAGCCCTTGAGTCAGCGCCGGCAGGTCGCGCACGTCCGCCGCGATGACGCTGGCCCGGTCCGGCCCGACGACTTTGCCGATGTATTCACGGTTCGGGACGAGGTCATAGAGCACCGCGAGATCTCCACCATCGACTATTCTTCGCGCCAGGTGAGCGCCGATGAGTCCGGCACCGGTAATTAAAATGTTCATCAGTAACCTCCTGAACATAACGGCGTGTGCCCGTACTCTCCAGGACTTTTCCCTTGGTAGTCGTATGTCTCCAATCCAATGAACTGCTTAATAAGTCATGACATAGACCATGTCAATTGACTGAAC
The DNA here is from genome assembly GCA_035762645.1 of Binatia bacterium. GTDB lineage: Bacteria > Desulfobacterota > Binatia > UBA9968 > UBA9968 > DASTOD01. Next base: position 1,222 of record DASTOD010000406.1, read on the forward strand.
GAAGCATCTTGCCTTTGTCCATCCGACGGGTTAAGTAGCCTTTTATCCAAAATAGGTGCTGCTGGACAGGCAAGGAGGAAATCGATGAGGACCTCTAGTGCTGGGCTAATGTCAATTTTCGTAAAGCTGATGGTCGTTACTGGCATGATGGCCCTGATAGTATTGGCTAGGGGTGCACCTGCCACAGCCCAACAAGCCAAGATCAAAGTAGGACGAACGATAGGCGGAAGCGGTTTTCATATTCCCTCGTACGTGGCTATGGACAAAGGATTTTTCAAAGGAGAGGGTCTAGACGCCGAATTCATCGCAGCGCAGGCGGGCGTTTTAGTCAGGGCGGCTATCGCCAAAGAAATAGAATTCGTGCCGATTCCGGGTGGAGGTTCTGAGGCGATGCTCAAGGGAGCGCCGTTGGTTTTTATTGTTGGGGAGTCGCTGATCTCCCAATGGACGATCACGACCACGCCGGAAATAAAACAGGTCGAGGATCTGAAAGGGAAAACCGTCGGTCTTGAGAGGCCAGGACAAGCGGCTTACACCGAGGCGGTAGTCGTGCTCGGAAAGCACTTCAAGATGCAGCCGGGTAAAGACTACAAGGTCATCACCTTTAATGCGGAGACTGACAGGGTCGCCGCGCTTATCAACGGATCCATTCAGGCTGCCATATTATCGTTCCCCCACGCTGCAAGGGCGGAAAAGGCGGGGATGAAGATCCTGGTGAAGACCGGAGATTACATTCCAAGACTCGGCGGGACGTTTATCAGTCACCGGGACTTGGTCAAAGAGAAGCGCGACGTGACAAAGAGATTTATCCGGGCGATGGCGAAGGCCAACGACTATGTCAAGACCAACAAACAGGGCACGATTGAGATGATTCAAAAGTACTTTGAGATTAAAGATGCCGGTTTGGCCGAGGGAATATATAAGCAGGTGCAAAACGCGTTTGGACCGGAAATCCCCCATGACTTGTTGATGGAGCTGTTTCAGTCCAGGACTACGCCAGAGCTTGGCTGGCCGGCGGGCAAGCCTTTGCCCGACATCGAACAGTTTGTCGCCCGCGACCTCTTGAATGAAGTTTTCAAAGAGATGGGCAGGAAGGTGACGAAGTAGAAACCGGTCGGGCTCCGCTAATCCTAGAAGGTCTTGGCTTCCTCGGGTCGCCAGCGGGCCAGGTTGGATTCGATCTTCTTTACCGCCATCGTCAGCACGAGAGAGAGCCCCATAAATATCGCGACCCCAACGAATACCACATCCACTTTGTAATTTGTTGCGGCGGTGGCGATCATGAAGCCCAGGCCTTTGCTGGCTCCAAAAAACTCGCCGACGACCACGCCGAGGATGGCCCGCCCGATGGCGAGGCGGAGGCCGGCGACAATATAGGGAACCGAATTGGGCAGGACGACTATTTTCATCGTCTGCCACTCGTTAGCTCCGAACGCTCTTACCACGTTGACGAGAACTCGATCGACGTTCTTTACCCCCTCGTAGGTGTTGATGAGAAGAGGGAACACGGCGCCGACAAAGACAATCATGATCTTCGACCAGATCCCGATCCCGAACCAAAGGATGAACAGCGGCAGGAAGATGAGCCTGGGCGTGGCGTTGAAGACGGTGATGAAGGGATCGATCATCGCATCAAGGATGCGGGATCTGCCGGTGATGAGTCCCACCGGCAAGCCCACGGCAACGGCCAGGCCAAGTCCCGCAAGGAACTCAATCGAGCTTACGTAAAAGTGATCCTGGATTTGGTTCTCGACGATCAACTGGTAGCACGCGTCGATGACCCTCGAGGGCGTGGTGAAGAAGAGGGACAGACCCCTGGGTATCGTTAACACATGGGGCATCGATTCCCACAGGACGATCAAGAGCAGAATGAACCCTCCACCCAGGATATAGTGCTCTTTTTCGATGTAGAAGCTCGCCAGCCGGTTCATCGCGTCTCCTGTGTCGTCCTCCACGGCGCCAGCACCGTTTCGAGTTTTCTCATGCCTTCGGTCAGGACCACCGCCGCGATCATCAACACGAGTATCCCGGCAAACATTTCGGGGAGCCGGTAGGTGTCGCCAAAGCGGGAGATCGCGAAGCCGATTCCCTCGGAAGCCGCATAGAATTCTCCCACAATAATCCCAACCAGGCCTCTGCCAAGCGCGATCCTGGCGCCGGCGACAATGTAGGGCAAGGTACTCGGGAAGATGACCTTAAAGTAAAGATCTTTTTCTCCGCCGCCAAAGGACCTGACCACGTTGATAAGCAACCGGTCGGTCGACCGCACGCCGGCAAAGGTGTTGAAGATGAAAGGGAAGATGGAGAGCGCAAACACCAAAACCGACTTGGCCAAAAGCCCTACGCCGAAAACCACAATGATGAGAGGGGCAAGCGCGACGAGGGGGCTCGCGTAGAGCGCGGTGAAAAAGGGGTCGAGCGTATACTCGGCCCTGCGTCGCCAACCCATAAATGCTCCTAAGGGTATGCCGAGTAGAACTGCGAAGCTGAAGCCCCACAAAAAGGCCCGGCTGCTTACGGCAAGATCCCCCCATAAGGCACCGTAAATGACTTGCTCCTTGAAGGCGACCGCGATCAGGGAGGGCTTGGTGAAGAAAAAGGGATTCAACGGGATCAGGAAGGTTAACACAAGCTCCCAAATAAGGATCAAACCCAAAACGGAGGCCGACCCGAGAATCGGTCTCTGGTATTCCTGATAAATGGCTTTAAGTCCCATTACCGCTCCTGGCGATCAGCTCGTCCTTGAGCGTGTTCCAGATGTTGGCCTTGATATCATTGAACTCCGCGGACAGTCTCATTTCATAATCCCGGGGCCGCGGAAGGTTAACTGTCAAGATGCTCTTGGTCCGGCCCGGCCTTGCGGTCATCACGATGACGCGGTCGGAAAGGTAAGCCGCCTCTTCGATACTGTGGGTCACAAACAGGACGGTCTTCTGGGTTCGCTCCCAGATCTGCAGCAGTTCCGCTTGCATCAAGTCGCGTGTCTGCGCATCGAGAGCGGCGAACGGCTCGTCCATCAGCAACACTTCGGGTTCTGTCGCCAAAGCACGAGCGAGTCCCACGCGCTGTTTCATGCCTCCCGATAGCTCGTGGGGATAATGGCGCTCAAAGCCCGCCAGTCCCACAAGCTTTATCAATTCCGTCGCCCGATCGGCTCTTTGCGCTGCGGCAATGCCCTTAAGCTCCAGGCCCAGTTCGACATTGGCCGTCACGGTTCTCCAAGGCAACAAGCCGAACTCTTGGAACACCATGGCCCGCTCTTGGCCTGGGCCTTTAATGGGCGTCCCGTTGAGCCGGATCTCTCCCGTGTCGGGTTTGACCAGGCCCAAGACAATGTTAAGAAACGTGCTTTTGCCGCAGCCCGACGGTCCGACGATGCTGACAAACTCGCCTTTGGCAACTTCGATCGTGAAATCGTTGAGCGCTGTGACGGGATCACGGTCTTTAGATTTGAAAGTCAGGCGGATGTTGTCGGCTTTGATTAAAGCGGTCATCGAGAGCGTCACTGAGTTGATGTTTAGATGATTGCTGTGATTGGTGTCAAGCGAGGGAATTGTGGAGGAGGGCCTGCGCCTCAGCGGGAGCCGATGGGCCTCTGCTTCACTGTGCCGCGGCAATTAAGATGCTAGTTTTATTCCTTCCGGGCAGTTTCAGTGTCGGACGTCTCCCTTTCTTCGGAGCAGGCCCTCCTCCATAGTCCTTATCAGAAGGTTTTCTCCTCGAAATCCACTCTCTAGCAGAGAGCGGACGCATCCATAGAGCGGCAAAAGTTGCATGGCGGGACCGCCCGAAGCATCAGGGGGCTCGCGGAATGTCCTTTTGGCCGTCTGCCAACCGGCGCGCTGTGGTGAGAAAACCTGTGTGGGCCACCATCCGATGCTGTGGCCTGGCGCTCAAGCCTTTGATGTGCCAAAAGCGCATCAAAGTCTCCATCGTTTCGATACAAGCGAATCTCCTGTCGTCTCTCAGGCTATCCACCAGGCATTTGACCTGCAGCACCGTCGGCAGATAACAGAGCCAAACCCCGCCCGGTCGCAAAGCCTTCCACGCTGCATCGATTGCCTTCCACGGTTCCGGTAGATCCAGAATTATTCGATCGATCTGAGTTTCCTTCAAGACCGCGGCGACATCGCCCAATTTCAACGTCCAATGCGGCGCCGGTCCAAAGTAAGCGGCGACATTTTTGCGCGCCATTTCGGCGAAATCCTCGCGGATCTCGTAAGAAAAAAGGTGGCCATCGGGCCCGATCGAACGCAACAGCGCCAGGCTGAGCGCGCCCGCTCCGACCCCGGCCTCGACGACGCGAGCGCCGCAAAAGAGATCGGCCCAGATTAAAATCGGACCGAGGTCTTTGGGATAGATGACTTGAGCGTGGCGGGGCAGATTGGGAATGAGCTGGGGGAGGGTAGGGCGAAAAACCAAAAAAGGCTCATTTAAGGAAGAGCGCACCGCCGCCCCTTCGTCTCGGCCGATAAGCTCCTCGGGAGAGATTTTTCCGCCGCGAATCGAAATCGGCCGGCTTCTGTCCAGCCGGGTGATATATTCCCGGTCCTTGCGGTCGATCAGGACCACGGATTCATTCTCGCGCAGCGGTCCTCGTGATTGTGCCGGGTTCACAATGGTAGGTTTGGATTGACCGTCACTTGACGGTGTAGGAGCCGTAGCCTTTTTTCTTGAGCTCTGCGACGAGCTCCCGGACTTCCTGCGAGCGTTTGAGATCGCCGACCAGCAAGGCGTCCGCGGTATCGATGATGACGGTGTTGTGAACAGCGAGCAGGACCACCAAACGATCCTGACTATGAATCAGACAGTCTTTGGCGCCGAGGCCCAACCATTTGCCGTTAGCTGCGTTGCCATTTGTATCCCGCCGCATCATTCGGTGCACCGCCGCCCAACTGCCGATGTCGCTCCAACCAAAATCGGCTTTCAGAGTAAGAACTCTCCCTTCGGAGCCCGCCTTTTCCAGTACGCCGTGATCGATGGAGATACTGGGCATCGTTGCGTAGGCGCGAGCGATGGCAGCACGAAGTCCGGCTGCCGGACTCGCCAGGGGTTTTCCTTTGGCCGCCCCTTTGATTCGCTGCAGGGCTCCAGAGATCGAAGGTTGATAGCGTTCCAGCAAATCGAGCAGTGCCGACGCTTTCCAGACAAAGATGCCGCTGTTCCAAAGCGAGCCCTGGCGAATCAGTTTGGTCGCCATTGCCGATGTAGGCTTTTCTTTGAACCGTTTCACCCGGTAAGCCGATCCGGTGCCATGGCCGTCAACCTTTTCACCCTTCACGATGTAACCATAACCGGTTTCCGGATATTCAGGGCGCACGCCGATGGTTATGAGCTCGCGATGCCGCACGGCGAGAGCGACAGCGGCTTTGAGAGTGGCGCGGAACGCGGCGCTATCCGCGACCCAATGATCCGCGGGCAGGACAATCATCACGGCGTCAGGATCGTGGGTTACGATCTCGAGGGCTGCCAGACCGATACAGGGAGCGGTATTGTTCCCGTACGGCTCAGAAAGGAAGTTTTCCCTGGGTAGAGAGGCGAGTTCTTTGCGGACGGCGTTCAGCTGTTCCGCAACGGTGACGACGAGGGTTTGATTGCGGCCGCTCAGCGGCATGATCCGATCGGCGGTTTCACGAATCAAGCTTTTTCGGCTGAAAATCTTAAGCAGCTGCTTTGGCCGCTGCGCGCGGCTCAAAGGCCAGAACCGAGTTCCTCGCCCGCCGGCAATGATGACGCTGTAGATGTTGGCTTTGCTCGGGTTGTTTCGATTCATCGGATCGGCGGCTATAGTACGGTACGAGCTATGTCCAATCAAGCGCCGTTGGCAGTCAAGCATTGGAGTGTCCCCGGCGAAGTACGACCGATCCGGTTAGATGCGTTCGCGCGTCGTTGTTTGCCTCACTTGTCGCGGCGACAGCTGCAAGACGCCATTCGCGCCAAGCTCTTCTTCATCAACGGTAGAATCGGAAAGAAAGGCGACAGGCTGAAGGCGGGAGACGCGCTCACGTTTCACGGCCCGGATCATTGGCTGCGGGACGCGCCGATTCCCGATGCTCAACTGCAGTTGAACATTGTTTATGAAGATGAATCCCTGTTGGCACTGGATAAACCCGCGGGAATGCCGACGCACGGTTTTTCGGCGCGCGATCAAAATACGCTGGCGAATTCGCTCGTCGCTCGCCAGCCGGCGATAGCGGCCGTGGGGAAAAGCCGGTGGGAACCGGGCTTGGTTCACCGGCTCGACCGCGAAACCTCGGGCCTGGTGCTGGTCGCCAAGACACGCGCGGCTTTCGCACACGTCCGCCGCCAGTTTCGCCGCCGGCAGGTCAAAAAGAAGTATTGGGCGCTGGTATGGGGCAGCCCAAACCCCGAGGGCGCGGTTTTTTACCCGATGGCCCATGATTCGAGCGACAAAGGCCGGATGCGGGCGCTCCTTACATTTTCGTCTCCAAAAAAGAAACCCAAAGCCTGGACCGCTCGGACCCGGTTCCGCAAGCTCGGCGAAGCACACGGGCTGAGCTTGCTAGAAGTGGAAATGGAGACCGGTGTGACGCATCAGATCCGCGTCCACCTGGCCGCCATCGGCCATCCCATTGTGGGCGACGGGCGTTACGGCGCGGCGCGTCTCGAGCGATTCGGGCTCGAACGTCATTTTCTACACGCCTTCTACTTGGAATTTAGCCACCCGCGCGATGGCCGGCCGGTGAAGATTGAAATCAAGCTGCCGGCGGACCTTGAGGCGGTCCTCGGCCGTTTGGGCATGCGGATTTAGGCGGCGCTGCTGCGGATGCCCTTGGCTTTGGCGCAGCCTCCGCAATAATTGTTTTGCGTCACGCCCTCTTCCACCCAGCCCTCGTCGAGATTGTGGCAGATTCTCTTGCACTCGAAGCAGATGAAGTAAAGGCCGTCAATATTCTTGTTGATCTTTTCGCGATTGAGGATCCGGCCTTTCAGTTTATCGACTCGAATGCCCAGCAGCTCTTCGTAATTTCTTTTTATTTTGCGGCGGCCGGCTTCGTCACTTGGAAGATCTTCGTCTTCGGCTTCGTCATGGCTCGCATCATCGAAGTAGTTGTCCGAGCGACTCTTTGCCGGGCGTCCTGCGGTTTTCTTTTTCGTTCTTGGCATTTTGGCTGATGTCTTCCTGTGGCGAAATTTTTCTTTGCGAGAATATTATAGTGGCCAACTTTTTTGTCAGCAGTCAAGCAGGCCCTATTTAATGAACGCCCCGGCGGTTGTCAACACCCTTGAGGCGCTCTGCCAAAAAGTGCGGTTTCAGGGCAGAAAAACTCGAAACTCGAAATACGAAACAAATCCAAATGACCAGAGAGCACCGCGGGTTAGCGCAATTTGATCTTACCGAATTTTTCTTTGAATTCAGCGGAGATGTGCTCGAGCATCTCGGCGCGCCGGTCGAAGAGCCGCTTGGGTTTTCTCGGATCGCGCGAAGTCAACGCATAGGCGGTCATGATGGGCAGCGCGATGGTCGAGTCGGTATAACACACGATGGTGTCAGGCAGTTGATCGGGGTCAATTTTCCCCCAGCTGACGGCCTCCGCAGGCGTGGCGCCGGATAGGCCGCCGGTATCGGCGCGAGCGTCGGTGATCTGAATAAAATAGTCGTGTCCTTTCTCGGCGAGGCTCAGCACTTCCTGAATGTGGGGTTCCGTCTGCAGCAAGAAGTTTTTGGGCGACCCGCCGCCCAAAATAATCGCGGCGCTTTTCCCGCCGCGCCGCTTGGCCTCCAGAACGATGGCGGCAGATTCATTGACATCCAACGAGACGTCGAACGCGAGCTTGTTGCCTTTGAGCGCCAGCGCGGCGACGTTCATGCCGATGGAGCTATCGCCGGGCGACGACGTGTAAACCGGCACGGCGTATTTGTAAGCCGTGGCGAGAACCGATTTTTTTTCCGTGCCTAAAATCTTCTCGCGTTCCGCGAGGTACTTGCCGACAAGATAGTGCATCTCGGACGTGCTCATCGTTTTTTGAAACTCCGGGGCGACGAGCAGCTGGCGGAAGAAATCGTCCGTCGAAATGAGGATGTCGTAATCAAAAAAGATGTCGTAGATGCGCACGATGCCTTCTTCGCGAAGAGCCACGTCGTCGACTTCCGGAGTCCCCTGGTGCAGCGGCAGGTTTATCGCGAAGTGGGTATCATGATAGAGATTCGCTCCCGTGCTGACGATCCAATCGATGAAGCCGTTTTCAATGAGCGGGACAATAGCGGAGACGCCGAGACCCGCGGGGGTGAGCGCGCCGGTCAAGCTGATTCCGACGGTGACATCGTCGGCAAGAATCTTCTCGGCAAGAAGCTGGCACGCCTCGCGCAAGCGACCGGAATTGTAGGAGACGAAATTGTGGTCGACCAGTTCCTTGAGAGAGGTCGCAGCGCTGATGGGCTTGGGATCGATCCGCTTTCCAGAGAGCCAGTTCCTCTTTTCGGCCATCGCCACCCCGGTAGAGCCGCTTACTGCTGGATCGCCGCCGCCCGCCTCTGCAGATAGGCATTGCGCACCGCGCCATAGAGATCCACGGTGCTTTCCGCGACCCGTTCAAACCGGTCGAGATTGAGAGAGCGCTCGTTCACGGTGTTGGTCGCTGTCATCCCTGCGTTCGCATACCAAGGTAAAAAGTAGATGTACGGCGTCATCGCAGCGTCCAGAGCGTAGCCGACCCCGTCGCGAACCGTGAGCGGGGGCAGAAACGGTAAAATCAAATAAGGACCCGGGCCCATACCCCAGACGCCGAACGTCTGCCCGGTATCTTCATCGCTCTGTTCGATGCCGAAGCCGTCTTTGGCCACGTCAAAAATACCAACCAGACCAATAGTGCTATTGATGGTAAACCGGGCGACTTCCCTGCCGGCGCCCCCCAGCTTGAGTTGAAACGTGTTGTTCACCACGCGACGCACCACGGCGAGATTATCAAACACGTTGTGGATGCCCCGTTGCACCGGATCCGGAAATATGAAATCCCACGCGGTCGCCGCGGGTTTCAGGATAAACCGATCAAGCACTTCTCGGTTGAACCAGAACATCTTCTCATTGAAGGATTCTAACGGATCGTGTTCGAAGTCTTCACCCGCTAAAGAGCCTTCGCCCGTCTCTGTGCCCGCGGCGGCGATGGTCCGGATCGTCTGCGCTTCGTCAACCATCGCCGGAGCCGTTGCGGCTGCGACCTCGGCCGAACTTGCGGTCGCGAACCTCACGTCCTCGACATTCTCCGCCGCAAAACATGGAGGAACGCTGATGGCCGTGGCAAGCAAAATCAGCAACGGAGCCGCACGAGTCCGAGAAAACAAAATCCACCGCTCTGTTTTCATCCCGCTCTCCTTCGCAGTCCTTTTTTGTCAATTACATGAACTGATTATTTTAAGCAAGCTTTCTTCAGGCGCGCGTTAGATTTGTCGCGCGCGATCGCCACGTTGGGTGAAGCCAAAAGCATGCCACCTGCCGGAACACAGCATCGAGAAAAAAGCATCCAAAAATCAGGAAGCTAGCCACGCTAATCTGGGCGAGAATGGAAGTTTGGAAGCAATCGGGTGACAAAAAACCGCACCAGCTGCTAAAAATGTCACCGCGTGAATTCGCGTCGAGTCTGGTGTGCCCGTGGTAAAAGTTTGCAAGCCCCTGATTAATCGGCTATTTTGATATCGTGACCGACGCAAAGAATCAGCAAACCGTGGTCTTGGGTGTGGCCGGCGGCATCGCCTGCTATAAGTCCGTTGAATTGGTCCGGCTGCTGGTCAAAGACGGTTTTGCAGTTCAGGTCATCATGACGCGGGGCGCGATGGAATTTGTCACGCCGCTCACGTTTCAAACTCTTTCTGGGAGACCGGTCGCCAGCGAGACTTTCAATTTGACGCAAGAGTCGGAAATCGGCCATATCAACTTAGCCGATCGCGCGGATGTTTTTGTCATCGCGCCGGCAACTGCCAACGTTATCGGCAAAATCGCCGCCGGTATTGCGGACGATTTATTGACGACCGTGGTCATGGCGACGCAAGCGCCTGTGCTGATCGCACCGGCCATGAACATCCACATGTACGAAAATCCTGTGCTTCAGGAAAACCTCCGAAAGCTCCGCAGGATCGGCTATTACTTGATGGAGCCGGCGGAAGGCTACCTGGCGTGCGGATACGAAGGAAAGGGTCGCTTGCCCGATCCGGAGAATATTCTGGACGCTATCCGGCGGCTGTTGATGAAAAGAGATCTGGCGGGCGAAAAGCTCTTGATCACGGCGGGTCCTAGCCGCGAACCCTTGGACCCGGTTCGTTATCTGTCCAATCGCTCCTCAGGAAAAATGGGCTATGCGCTCGCCCGCGCCGGTTTGAGACGCGGCGCCGAGGTGGTGCTGGTCAGCGGCCCAACCGCTCTCGATCCTCCTCAGGGCGCTCGAACCATTGCAGTCACCACGGCGTTGGAGATGCGGCGGGCGGTGATGGAAGAGTTCCCTAACTGCACGGCAGTCCTTATGGCAGCGGCAGTGGCCGATTTTCGTCCGGCTCAATCCTTCACTAAAAAAATCAAAAAAGGGAATGCGCCGGTTGAGCTCCGCCTCGAACCCAATCCCGACATCCTGAAGGAGCTGGGGAGCAACAAAAACGGGAAACTACTGGTCGGTTTTGCCGCCGAGACCGAAGAACTGACCAGCCATGCGGCGCAAAAATTGCTCGACAAAAGGCTCGATATCGTCGTGGCGAATAACGTCTCCGAAGAAGGAAGCGGTTTTGACCTCGACACGAACGTTGCGACCATTCTCGACTGCCAGGGGGCGGTGCGATCCTTGCCGCTGATGAGCAAGGAGGAATTAGCGGACCAGATCTACGATCACCTGCTTCGTTTGAAGAGCCGAAGCTGACATGGGAATCCCGAGGGAGCCCACGCCCGCCAAATATTTCGTCGCGTTACTCTCTGCCGAAGCAAATCTCCTGGCAACCGTCGAAGGCGACCTGACGGCCCTCCTGGGCGCGATCGATGCCCGAAGCGAAATCTTGCCTTGGAGCGTCTCGCGTTATTATCAGGAGGAAATGGGCGCCGGGCTCTTGCGCCGTTTCATTTCCTTCTGGTCCTTAATCTCGCCGGCCAGGCTCGCCGCCGTCAAATTGCAGACGCAGCAGGTCGAAGAAAAATTTCGATGGAACACGGAAGGACGGCGCGGCCGCCGCATCAACATCGATCCCGGTTATCTGGAGAAGGACAAAATCGTCCTTGCGTCCACCAAGAACGCGGCGCATCGAATTTATCTCGATTACGGCATCTACGGGGAAGCCACTTTGATTTATTACGACGGCGCCTATAAAGGCTGTCGTTACACTTACCCTGATTATTTGTGGCCTGAGACCATGGCCTTTTTAAATTCGGCGCGGAACCTTTACCTCGAGCAACTGAGGCATGTTCCCTGAGCCGTTGCCCTCCTGTCCGCAGTAGTTCGTATTGCGACCGCTTGGCGTCCGATGCTAAGATTCCGCTTCAAGGGGACGTGGTGGCCGAAGAGAATGACACGGAAGCATTCAGGACGCTGGTGGCCTCGCTACGGCGTCACTTGGAACGACAAGAACGGGCCGGCGTGCGCTTGATTGCGAAAGGCGGTCTTTCGCGCGCGAGCTTGGCCGCCGAGGGCGGAGCGAGCTTGATGGAGGGCGCGGATGGAGATCTTTTTTCCGACGCTTCGCCGGCGCATCAGGCGAACAGTCTCGATGAGCTGCGCGAGGCGATCGGCGATTGCCGGCGCTGTAAACTTTGGCCAGGGCGCACCCATCTGGTCTTCGGCGTGGGAAATCCGCGCGCGAAGCTCATGTTCATAGGCGAGGGACCCGGGCGCGACGAAGATTTGCAGGGGGAACCGTTTGTCGGCCGGGCCGGACAGCTGCTGACGGATATTATCACCAAAGGCATGGGGCTTAAGCGCGAAGACGTTTATATCGCCAACGTCGTAAAATGCCGCCCGCCGGACAACCGCAATCCCGAGCCTGATGAAGTCGCGTCATGCGAGCCGTTTCTTAGAAAACAGATCGATCTGGTTCGACCTGAGATCATCGTGGCCCTGGGAAAATTCGCGGTACAAAGTCTGCTGAAGAGCAAAGCTCCGATCACTCGAGTCCGTGGCCAATGGCATAGTTATCATGGTATTAAATTGATGCCGACGTTTCACCCCGCTTATTTACTGCGCAACCCTGGAGATAAGAAACTTGTTTGGGAAGACATCAAAAAGGTCATTAAGGAGCTGCGTGGCTTGGACGCTTAGGGCCGTCTTTGTTTTAGCCTTTCTGGCCAATGGCATTGCAGCGCTCGCACAAAAAGATTCGGCTTCGCCGCATGTCGATCTGATTTCGATCGATGGAAGCATCAACCCGGCCGTGGATGATTTTATTCGCGAAAGCATCGCGCGGGCAAAAGCCAACGGCGCCAAGGCGTTGGTCATTCAGCTCGACACGCCGGGCGGATTGCTGACTTCCACTCGCACCATTGTCAAGGAGATTTTTGCCTCGCCGGTGCCGATCATCGTGTACGTTGCCCCCAGCGGCGCGGGGGCGGGTTCCGCAGGCGTGTTCATCACGATGTCCGCCCATGTTGCCGCCATGGCGCCGGGCACGAACATCGGGGCGGCGCACCCGGTCGGGGGAGGCGGTCAAGAGGTCAAAGGCGTGATGGGTGAAAAGATTGAAAATTTTACCGCGTCGTTCAGCGAGAGTATCGCGCAACGGCGCGGCCGAAACGCCGAATGGGCCATTCAAGCGGTGCGACGCAGCGTCTCGATCACGGAAAAAGACGCGCTCAGCAAGAACGTCATCGACATTGTCGCCAAGGACGTCGACGACCTGCTCAGACAGGCA
>DASTOD010000407.1:0-2467 GCA_035762645.1 Binatia bacterium
TGTACCGGCCTGACCAAGGACAGATCCTCTTTCAAAAACAGTCGCTGATCGGTCTCAAACCGGACCACATCACGACGCTGGGCATCAGCCGCACGTTTCAAAACATCCGGCTTTTTTCACGAATGACCGTGCTGGAAAATATACTGGTCGGCATGCATTCGCGCGTAAGCACGACCCTCGCGGAAATTCTCCTGCGCACGCAAGATTTCCAGAGCCAGGAGAAGCAGGCGCGCCGCCGAGCCATGGAGCTGATCGAGCTTGCCGGCCTTATGGGCAGGCAGGATGAATGGGCGCACCAGCTCTCTTACGGCGAGCAGCGGCGGCTCGAGATCGCCCGGGCGCTGGCCGCAGCACCCCAGCTGTTGCTTCTCGATGAACCGACGGCGGGAATGAATCACACCGAGGCGCAGTCGCTGATGGCGCTTTTCAAAGACCTTATCGGCCGCTACGTTCAAGCGATACTTCTGATCGAGCACAACATGCGCGTGGTCATGGGGATCTCGGACCGGGTGCATGTTTTGGACTATGGGGAGAAAATCGCCGAAGGCGGCCCCGACGAAGTACGTCAGGATCGGCGTGTGATCGAGGCGTACCTGGGACAAGGCGCGTGGGCGGGAAATGCTCAAAGTTGACGACGTCCATGTCTACTACGACGCCATTCATGCACTAAAGGGCGTTTCGTTTCATGTCGAGAAGGGCGAGCTGGTGACTCTCCTGGGGGCGAACGGCGCCGGGAAGACGACGACGTTGAAGACCCTGTCCGGGTTGTTACGCCCGCGCCGTGGAAATATTGAACTGGACGGAGAATCGTTGGCGCAAACGGCTCCCGACGAAATCGTCCGGCGCGGGGTGGCGCACGTGCCTGAGGGGAGAAGAGTTTTCCCTCGCTTCACCGTGCTCGAGAATCTCCAGATCGGCGGCTATAGCCGCGACAAGAGCTCGCTGGGTCCGGAGATGGATTTTGTTTTCGAGATGTTTCCTCGGCTCAAAGAGCGGCAAAAACAGGTTGCCGGTACACTGTCGGGCGGCGAGCAGCAGATGCTCGCGATTGCTCGAGCGCTGATGGCGAAACCCAAGTTGCTGCTTCTCGACGAACCCTCCATGGGCCTGGCGCCGAAGATCGTGGAACAGATTTTGGAGACGATTCGCTCGATCAACCGCGCGGGCGTCACTGTGTTGCTCGTGGAACAGAATGCGGCCATGGCGCTGGCGATTTCGCATCGGGGCTATGTTCTGGAAACCGGCTCCGTTATACTGGAAGGCGAGGCCGGCGATCTGGCGGGGAACGATCGGGTACGCCAAGCTTATCTGGGCGGTTGACACGGCCGGGAGGCAGCGAATCCCGCCCGCGATCGATCGTCGGGGCCGGTAAGAGCAATGCTATACCAAACCAGGCATGTCATTTTCGGCGGCAGCGTCACCCCGGTGGTCAAATTTCTGTTAATCGCCAACACGGCGGTCTTTTTCCTGCAGCTGTTTCTGCCTTCCGATATTGTTCTGCTCTTTGGTCTTGTGCCTGCGCTCGTCTGGCAGGACTTCTATCTGTGGCAGCTTTTTACGTATCAGTTTCTCCACGGCGGGTTATTTCACATTTTGTTCAACATGCTGGCCCTGTGGATGTTTGGTTGCGATCTCGAGCGGCGTTGGGGAAGTGAGTTTTTCCTCAAATATTACTTCGTCTCGGTTATCGGCGGCGGAATCCTGAACACGCTGTTCGTTCCCGGCCAGACGGCGCCGAGCATCGGCGCCTCCGCCGGTATTTACGGCATCCTGCTCGCCTATGGCCTGATCTACCCGAATCGGATCGTCTACTTTTATTTTCTCTTTCCGATCAAAATGAAACATTTCGTGTGGATCATCGGCGCTATCGCTTTCTATTCCTCCATAACCGCGAGCCAGGGCGGGATCGCCCACCTGGCCCATCTGGGGGGCATGCTCTTCGGCTACGCCTATCTGCGCTGGGGAAATCCGTGGGATCATTTCAAGTTGTACCGCGATCGACGCCGCCTGGCCCGTTTGAAGCGGCGCTTTCAGGTCATTCATGGCGGGAAGGATGATGATTCCAACCCGACTTTCCATTAAAGCGGTTCCGCAGGCCCGTGCTTTTCCAAGGTGGCCGATTGCTAACCAACCGTGCCAAGAGGCTGCTATAAAACACCTCATCGAGCGTCTAAGATGGTGGACAAGAGGGCGATGAAGCGGTTGATTCAGGGGTTCGTTACATTGTTGGTTTTGTTTGTGGCGCTCGGAGGAGAAGTCGGGGCGGGAAGGGAGAAGTCTTCCGTGCGCTCGGGCCGTAGCACGCCTGCTGCCGTATCGAGCTCCGCGGCTTTTCGCAGCGCGCGAGCGCAGGTTTACGTCTTTCCTTCTTACCCGCATGCCTATTTTTATTATCCCTATGGCTATTTCTACCCACCGGGAATCAATCTGTTGCCGCCCTACCATCCTTACTACGTCCCCCCTCCGG
>DASTOD010000408.1:0-5775 GCA_035762645.1 Binatia bacterium
TGTGATGCACACGGCTGACCTAGCGGCCCCTGGCGTCTTTCATTAGCCCGTCTAACAGACGCAGCGTTTACTTTCAGATTGTATGTTTGTTAGGAACGCACAATCAGTATTCAAATGCACAGCTTACCCGACCGTGTTTCCATGCTGTTTCCAGATGACGCTTTCTTTAGAGCCGTGAGGTAGGTGTCACCAGCCGAAAACGAAAAGTCGAAGGCTTTTGGGCGTACTGGAAGATCGGCGATCAACATTCTGGCCAGATCTTCAACATCATCCCGGTGTAGAATCACAGGCGGCGTTTGAACTATTCTTCTGAATTCCGGCATAGCTAATGTATTTGAGCCTAACCTCTTCGGCTGAGCGGCCTTTAGAAACGTCCCTCCCGCTTTTAGCATAGGCGCTCGGTTGTCCGCTCAAGCCGACTCGTCAGGCCTCACCTTCATTAATGACAGGACTCGGGATTGGGGTCAGACTTTCTATTCTAGGCAATCTTGCATCAGGCCATCGATTTCCGTCTTCAGCTTAGGATCCAAGTCCATTCGATCCCGCAGTCGCGAAATCAAAGAACTCACCGTCGCCATATCTCTGCCCAAACAGGTTTCCTTCGGTTGATGACGTTCAGCCCTGGGCTGATCCGGCTCAGGCGGAAACTGTTAGGACCGCTTCCGCCACCGATGATTGAAAACTGGGGCGCGTAATTTAACGATCACGGACCAGGCGAGTTGAATGAGCCGGAATAAAAAAATTTATTTTGGCAGTATCGTTGCCTCTTGACCTGCCATCTAATCTAATGGTGACGACGGAGGCCGTCCAACCCTCAGATCCGAAGTAAGCCTTTAGCAGGGACTGGGACGTACTGAGAAGGAAAAGGAGCGAAAATCAGCGCTTCCGCTCCCCCTCCGGTCTAGGGATCTTAGGGCTGATTTCAGCTCGTTCCGGCTCAGTCATGCTACAAAATTGCTCCACAGACCCGTGAGATGGTGGTTCGCTGATTGTTCTTTCGCGAAGCGGTGTGTACCGTTGGCTGGCCGGAACTGCCCCGAATCGGACAAGACACCCTGCTCAGAATGCCGTGAAACCGAGCCAGACGCCCCAAGCGATGAGCAGCAGGCCAGTTACTCTTCCGAACGCGACGCCTGCGGGCATCATTTTCTCTGCGAGAACAAACAACGCGAGGCCAATGATCCAAATCAGGTTCATTACGCCTCCATAGAACAGGAGGGCCATTAAGAACCAGCAACAGCCTAAGCAGAATACGCCGTGCTTAGTGCCCATCCTGAATGCGCCGCCGACCCCGGGGCGCCAACGCGTAGACAGGAAGCTAATCGGGGACCTGCAATGGCGCAGACATACGGTCTTGAGCGGGGTTAGTTGCCAGAGTCCGGCGGCTAGCAACAGACCCGAACCCAGAAATCTGCTTGTCGACATCATCATGGCGGAGAGAAGCCCTCCGCGCTCGAGCGCCCATTGCGCAACTACCGCAACCAGACTGAACGCTCCCCACATAACCAAATACCCGGCAATGAACGCGGTTGTGGCCGAAAGAAGTCGGTGTGAAGGGGCGTTTGGTCCGGCGTCGTCAGCACGCGCAAGTCCCTTTCGCGTAACCGCAGCGTGCAATAGCACCATGGGCGCTGCGCTCGGTAGCATCATCGCAATCATCATGAGCCACCACATCCAAAACATGAGAAGCGCATAGCCGGGCGTCCATGTGACTGGTGACATCAACATGCCCGCCATGCTCGAGTGGCCGCTGGCCCCCATCATCGTCTCGTGGCCAGACACGCTGGCCGTGACCTGCATCGATGGCTCCATGCTCATCTGGGCAGGAACGAGCACGGCCATCTCGTGGGGATACATGCCCGTGCCCGCTCCGGCTAAAAGATACAGCCAAGAGGCTGTAATCACCGTCACAAGAACAAGAGTCACTACTTCCCGGTCTCGACGAAGCACCTCCTCAAGCACGTTAGGAGAATGCACGGGCCAACGCTTCGCCTTAGTGAGAAAGCCCGTCATGATGCCGGGTTTTCAAACGACCGCGGACTCATTTGCCAAGCCATGCTGTGAGCCTCGATCGTTCGCGGACCAACCCATCCTGATTGTAGTGGTGAATACAAAAATGGGCCCATGAATTCTCGAACGCCATCTCCATCTCACCCGTCACCGAGGTCGTCCCTTGTCCAATCTCTGCGTAGGTAAACTCGAAACTGCCACTAGGGCGTGCCAACGCAATGTGGAACGGTTGACCATTAAACTCGTTAATTATCGGTCTGCCGCTGCTCCTCATGATGCCCGGTATCTCAACCCTTGCGGTTCTGAGTTCCAAGTTCGCTTCGAGATCTATCGGCAGGAACAATGTCTCGCAAAATTCTGAGCATGTAGACGCGAATACGGAGAAATGATTGCTCAGCGGTTTGCATGCGCCGCCCGAGATAATTGTTTCAAGTGCAACCTGTTGAGCTTCATCCGCACGTTCGTCGATTACGATCTGGCGTTTGCCATTTCCCTCCTTGATTTCGCCAGGCCACTTGTACAGCGCGGCCCAATTCAGCCCCGCGAGCGGCGTATCGTTGAAATGGCCTTCAACGATGTTGCCGACGAAGGCCGACTGGCAATAGCCGTGGGTGCTAGGTATGTTGAACTGGCAACCACAATTCACAGCGCAGTTGCAGTTGTCATAGGTTTCGCTCTTGAACAGCCATTCATCAGTCATTTCGTCGATCCTCCTCTCATCAGTTTTTCGTGTGCCTCGGAAACGGTATCATTGGGCGTCATTTGCCGTAAAGGCGTCTAGCCTGAATGGCCGCTGATGGCTACAAGCGGCCCGCCGTTCCCGCTGGCGGTCGGCCACCAACCGTCGCTAATTCCTGCCACATAACGCTATGGGTGAGAGGCGCGGTCTGCCGCGGCCGTCTCAACCCAATAGTTGGGCAGAGACCGCTCGAGCACCAAGACCCCACGCCCGAGCAAGCGTGGCGGGCAAAGGGTGCGAGACACGACGGCATGCCAGAGTGACTGCTACCACTGCTACATTGCAGATATCAAGGCAACGTCACACGATCAACGCAGGAATTGTCAAATTCCTTCGCACCCTGAGTCCCTGTAAGAGTTCCTAGAGGTCCTTCAGCATAACCCCCGATTGAGCACTTGATTCCGAAACCGGCATTCTTCGCTGTAGGATCGGTCTGGTTTGGACCTTGGCGAAGCGGTGTCCCCTCGCTCCTGAGGTTTACGCCGGAGTTGTGACTTGCGGTGATCCCGTCTCCGCCGTTACTGTTGATGGTGTTCCCGACGACATCGGCTTGCGAGTTCCGGTTTACAAAGACGCCGCTGCCTTTGTTGTCGGCAATTGTGTTGTTCGCGATCCAGGCGCTCGAAGCGCGCGACACTGCGATTCCATGGCTACCATTGTCCGAATCGTATTCGGGCCGGGTTCGGGGCGCGAGGATATAAGGAATCCGATCCCCATGTCCTTGATACAATCCCCATAGACAACCGTTACGGCTTCACCCAACGCTTTAGTCCAACGGGTTTTATCCTGAATGCGCCCGACTCCAACTGCTCTCGCCCAATCGCTCTCGGCTCGCATTCAAGATAAAACCTGTACATTCAATCCAATTTGGCCCGCGACCAGTGTAATGCAGCGGGAGGGCGTCAAGGGCTCAGCGCGGTCGCATAAAGATTATCTTACCAGCACAAGGACCACTGAAGATTTGACGGCCCTAACAAGTGATGGCAAATCCTGGGTCCGCCCGGTGTCCACGCTTCTGTGCCAGTTCGCCTGCGTATAGGCGCTCAAAACCCCAACCAAATAATCAGCTTTCACAGCGTAATTCACATTTTGCGCAACGAGCGGGTTCAGACGCGCGTGAACAATTCCAACAACACGCCCTTTCGAATCTATGAGCGGCCCGCCTGAGTTACCCGGCTGAAGAGGAACATCAATTTGGAACTGTCGGATGTTTCCTTGAATCCCGGACAAAGCATTTACACGTCCAAATGTCGCTTTTGGATCTAAGCCTTGCAGCGGCGGAAGCGGGTAGCCTACGGTGAAAACCTCCTCTCCCACGGAAAGACTTCTAGTGTCACGAATGGTAAGCGGCCTCGTCGTTGTTTCGACCTTCACGAGCGCTAAGTCATTCTCCGGGTCAGTCGTAACAAGTCGTCCTTGCAGGCGTCTCCCATCGGCAAGGAAAACCACGATCTCAGTTGCCGATTGAACCACGTGATTGTTAGTTACCAAATAGCCATCGTTGGTTATAAAGAATCCGGTGCCGTTGCGTCCGACTGGGCCGCTGGAGCCGGGTCCAGGGAGGTCGGGAAGCAATTTGTAACCGGGTTGAGTCAGCACTCCGGGCTTCGTGATCTCTCCAGCCGGAACATGATACGGGAGCAGACCCTCTAGCTGGGGCTTCTCTTTTAAGTCGGGCTGTTGCTGAGTTTGCCCAAACGACACGCCACCAAAGAAGACGATAAGCAAAGCCAGTATTATTCGGGTCTGCATTTCACTCACTGTGGGCGAATGGCTCTCTCGTGCCGAAGCCCATAAGCGAGCGCGCGCTCAGTAGAGATCGGGTGCTCGTGACTCTGTCATTCCTCAGGCCCATTAGTCATTCATTCCGCGAGAACCACCTGACTGGATGAGGCTAAGAACATATCGTCGGGCCGGCCGATGCAGCTGTGGCCCACAAAGTGGATTGTGTCGGCAACGATCATAGTTTTGGGGGGTGAGGTGGTACAATTCCCTCCCGCGTAATCGAGTTTTGCACCGAGGGCGTAAACTGCGCCGTTTATATTCATTCCAGTCCCACCCGTAAGGATTACGTCAGTCGTGTTAGTCCGGCTCTGAAAGAAGACAAAGCCTTTATAATCTCCGCTGGTAGAGGCTGAAAAAGTAACATTAGCTCCGCCGTCGATCTTGAGCTGTCCGCTGGCAATGTAGAAGAAAACCCCACTACCTGTGACCACCGGCGTACTGGTTATTCTGAAACCATTCTCGACATAATATACGCCTGGCTGAAAATGGGCCGAAGGAATGCCCTCGATCTTGATGCCATTACAATACCTACCGGGGTACAATGTTGCCGGGCCACTTCCCGAAGCGGGGGATGAGAGACAGGAACCTTCAGGAGTCGGCACGGGTAAACTTGCGAACGGGTCGGATTGCGACGCAGAGCCGGTGTTCGGGTCGGGATCGATGTTGTTGCAACTCCCACCTTCGCAGGTGTAATTGCCGACGATATTAATTGCTGCGACATCAATGGCAGCCTGTCCCTGCATGTGCATCGCGTTGGCAGCGTTTGACCCGACGTAGACGCCGCAATCTGGAGCGATAAGATCAGGCGTTCCCTCGAGCCAGAGCGATCGACCGATGGTGGGGTTCATTGCATAGATACACTGAGGCGCCTTTAGAGGGCCTGCGACAGCACGGGCACGCACGGTTGCGGTATTGAAATTGATCCCTGGGCCAAGGAGGTTCAAAACGCGCGCGAAAAAGGTCCGGTGCGGGTGAGTTATTATAGCTTCGACATGTGAAGTCTTCCCGGCGAACGGGCCGCTTTCGGGTGGGCGATTGATGTCAATGTCGATCCCATCAGAACCGTGCGTAAACCCATTCAAGCCGGCATCGTGCCGTGCCGCAGTCTCAAGGTTAGTCTGTGTAATGGTATCGTCTCTTTTAACCTCGTAGGCACCGGCCAACGCGGCACTATCGGCGGCCGTCTGCATCTGGCGCTTGTGCTGATACAAGAACCCGCCATCCATAGCCAGCGCCAGGAA
>DASTOD010000409.1:0-3098 GCA_035762645.1 Binatia bacterium
CTCCGATAGCTTCGTAGACACGCATTCCTTTACCTCCGTTCCGCCCCGTCGAGTAGCAGGCTGCTCAAAAAGGTCTCAGAGGCGAGGCGCGCGAAAAATCGACGAGCTGAGGCGTACTCCGGTGGTACGTTGAAGCGAGGCAATTGAGCGCAACGAAGCATATGAGTCTTTTTCAGCTGCCTGCTATCGATAGAGCTGCTCGATCCACCCTTCCTTGACCAATCTCTCTAGCGGAGCAGGGTCGCGAAAATAATCAGGGCGGTTCATTATTTCCTTCGGCACGGGGCTGGTTTCGGCCAGCTCTTCCAAAACGGCCTTGATGCCGCCATCCGTGACCGTCGGAACGCGTTTGAATAGCTCCGCATAGACCTGGACGGTTCGCCTGGCAATCTCAGGGTCCGGCTGCCTGAGCCACTTACTGAAAGCTTTCTCGGTAAACGCCCGATCTTTCTTTATCAGATGAATAGACTCGACGTACGCTCTAAGGAAGCGATCGACGGCGGAACTATTTCCTTTGACAAACGCCCGGCTACCGATCACGCAGGATGCCGGATAAACGAAATCGGTCTTCGAGAGATCCAACAAAACCGGCCACCCCTTACGTAAATAGGGAAGAGCGAGATTAAACGGCAGCGCCGCGGCGTCAATCTGTCCGGCCCCGAGAGCCGCCGAGAAATCCAATCCGAGCTGCAGGACCTTGACGTCCTTTTGAGGATCCAGTCCAGCGTAGCGCAGCGCGGAGCGCAAGTAGAAATGCGTGGTCGAACCCAGTCGTGTTACCGCCGCTGTCTTACCTTTGAGTTCGGCGGCGCTTTTGATTCCTGGGCGCGCGATCAGGTAAACCGCATCGGCATCCACGGGGCAGGCCAATAGGGCGACATCGCCGCCTTGGATTCTCGCCGCCACCACGGAAGCCGCACCGGCACCCGAAAAATGCAGTTCTCCGCTCACCACCCCCATCGTAATCAGGGTGCCGCTCTGGATGAAGACGACCTCAACTTGAGCGAGGCCATGCTTCAAGAACAAACGAGCGTCTTGGGCAACCCACACGGGAAGATTCATGATGCTGTTGGTCGTCCCGTATCGCAGCCGTTGCGCATCCTGAGCGAGAGCCGCGCTCGCCAGCAGGCATGCGGTTAAACCGAGCGCCAATGGTTGAAGAGCAAGTCGCATAATGTTTCTGTTCATTCAATTCACCACGAAGAGCACGAAGGCCACGAAGAAATTAATCAAAGAACAAATCTCCTGATTCCCTTTCTCAGCACCTCAACGTTAAAGTTGATCAACAAGCCAACTCTCACCTTCGTAAGTTTCATGTACGTCAGAATCTGCGCCTCGTGAATTTTGAGCAGCTGATCCACGCTCTTCAACTCAACGATCAACCGGTCATTAACAAAGAAGTCAATACGGTATCCACAATCAAGCCTGATTTGTTTGTAATCAACTGGCAATGCAACTTGAAGCTGAAACGGAATCTTCGCTCGGTTCAGTTCGTATGCGAGGCATTGCTCGTAAGCCGATTCAAGCAACCCAGGCCCAAGCTCCCGGTGCACCTCAATCGCGCACCCCAGAACCGTGTTTGATAATTCATCAAACTTCACTTTCTACTTTGTGTTCCCTTCGTGCTCTTCGTGTCCTTCGTGGTGAACGCGTGTCTCCCGAACCTCGTAAGGAATAACTACAGTCAGCTGTTACTGGACAAGATCTTGCGTTCGACTCCTTCCTGATCGTAGGGGACAAACTGATTTTCACCGGGTCCCCGCAGGGCCGGCGTTTCTCCTTCGTCGAAGAGGGCGGCGGCACCTCTTATAATCTCCCCGCCGACGAGGGGCGGCGAATGCGATTCGACCACGACTGCATCGCCGCTGGAACGGTTCCAAGCCCAGTGGACCTTGTTCGCCGGGATGCGATGAAAATCGCCCTTTTTGCAAAGGTAGCCTCGGTCTTCGACAAAGAACCAGATTTCCCCTTCCATCACGTGGTTGATCTGTTCAGAGACGTGCATGTGAGGTTTGGTGTGATATCCGGGAGGACGCACTGCCACCATGAGACTGCTCTCGTTGCCGTAAGCCTGCCGGACGACCATCGAGCCCTGTCCCTGCTCGGAACTCAACACGACTGTTCTTACCGGAACGTCTGCAGATTTTACGCGTAGCGCCATAAATCACCTTCCTTTCGACAGGCTGATGAAAAAGACCTACCTGCTTCGTTGCGCTCAATCGCCTCGCTCCAACGTACAATCGGAGTACGCCTCCGCTCGTCGATTTTGCGCGCGCCTCGCATCTGAGATCTTTTTGATCAGCCTGTAAACGGGTTTTCGTAAATAAATTTTTTGGATGTAGCGACAAACACTTGTCACCGGATGTTTAGCCGTCAACAATAGGCCCTCTGACTTACTTCCGTCCGGCCTGCTTGACCGCCGCTTCGGCATAGGAGAGATCGATCAGCTCTTTGATCGGTTTCATTTCTTTGTATTTCAAGTAGCCAAGACGCAGGTTGAACTCCTGCTGCGACATCATTATCTTCTCCTCAATCTCCAGGTTAGGACTGAAGGAAGGGGCACGGGTCTTTACCAATACGTTGGCGGATACGCCGGTGTGTTTGTTAATAATCTCGGTGTGCACCGGCACCTTCCAGGCGTTTGGCTCGCTCAAGTCTCGCACCGCTCGCAGATAACCGCTCATAAAGGCCTTGGCCGACGCCTCGTTCTTTTTTGCCCAGTCGCTGTTCCAGAACATGACCGTGATTGGCACCGGCTTGACCCCGGGCTTCGCTTTGAGCGGTCGCACGCCTATATTTTTTTCCTCTGCCTGAGTCGCAAAAGGCTCCGTGACGATCGCGCAGTGGACGGCGCCGTTGTCGAGGGCAGGTAACATTTCCGGAAACGGAAGTGTCCTGACGTCGACGTTGTCGATCCTAAGCCCGCCGGGTTTCAAAACCTCATCCAGCACCCATTCCGTCGCGACTCCTTTAGCATTGATGGCGCAGGGTTTACCTCGTAAGTCGGATACGGTCTTGAAGCGACCCGCATCTATCTCTGCTTTTCTGACTACAAGGTAGTCTTCGTTGTAAGCAAAATGCATAGGCGCTACGAACGC
>DASTOD010000410.1:0-4151 GCA_035762645.1 Binatia bacterium
CCCTACTTACTTACTTGGCGCCCGGTTCACGCGCCAGGGCTTTTAGCGCCGATTTGAGAAAACGATCGTCAATGAACTGCTCGGGCTTGAAATTAGGCCGCTCTTTTAACAGAACGATTTCAATTTCAGCGCGCTTCATCACTCCGTCGGGATCCAAAGCGTAGAATTTTTTTTCCTTCCCGACGATGTAGACAACGTTCTGGATGTTGCCCGGACCCGGAAGCGAAATGTAAACGAGCTTGGTGTACTGGGCCTGTAGAGAAATAGGCAGCGACAGTGCCAGCAGCGAAATGGCGATGCGGATTTTGTTCTTCATGCCACACCTCCAGACCAGCTTTCGATTTCGGCACGTTCTGGGACCCGCTTACCAGATTCCGGTTTGGTTGCGCAAACCCGAAGGTCTCGGTCGAAAAAGAATTGTAAAGCAAAAACCATCCGCCGCGCACGGGTTTTCCGGTCAGAAGGAGCGCCGCCCGATTCTAGCGCAGAGGATCATTATCGTCCCGTCTTGGCGAACTGGAGTACTGGACGGCGCCATAAAGAGCTAGAAAAAAGCCCACGAGCGATGCGAAGTGAGCCGAAAAGCCCAACACAAATCCGGCCTCTAAAACCCGCAGCACCATGAGGAACGGCACGAGGAAACCCGCCAGCAGAAGCACCAAACCGGCCGCCATCATATTTAAAGCGCTCATCGGTTTCATCGGTAGAGCCAGCACATCACGAAATGTCCGGGCACCGGCTCGAAGTCGGGCGGATCCTCGACGTCGCACAAGCCTTTCATGAACTCGGGGCACCTTGGGTGAAACCGGCACGCTGCGGGTGGCTGCAGAAGACTCGGAGGCTCGCCCGGCGGCACTGGTTTGAAGATGTGCACGTTTTCGGGGTCGGGATCCGGAATCGCCGCCAGCAGCGCGCGGGTGTAGGGATGGAGCGGGTTGCGTATGAGCTCGCGAACTTCGGCCTTCTCAATGATCTTCCCTGCATACATCACGAAAATGCGCTCGGAAAAGTGCCGGACCGATGACAAATCGTGGGTGATGTATATCACGCCGAGATTATGCGCCCGCTGCAATCCACGCAGCAGCTCCAGTATCTCCACTCGCACGGAAGCGTCGAGCATGGATACGGGCTCATCGGCCACCAGAAGCTTCGGCCGCAGGATCATCGCCCGCGCGATGACCACCCGCTGCTGCTGGCCTCCGCTGAGCATGTGAGGAAACTTCGGCAGCAGATCAGCTACCGGAGTGAGTCTCACTTCCTCCAAGACCTCGCGGATGCGCCGCTCTCTTTCGGTTTTGCTCCCGACCCCATTGATGATCAGCGGCTCTTCCAAGATGCGCCGCACCGGCATGAAGGGCGGCAGTGCTCCGTAGGGATCTTGCTGCACGTAGCCAACCTCTGATCGATACCAGCGCATATCGCGGCCATTGAGCCCCGCCAGATTCTTTCCCTCGAAGAAGACCTCCCCCTGGCTCGGCCGATACAATCCCAGGATCGTTTTGGCCAGGCTGCTCTTGCCGCAGCCGCTCTCTCCCACGACTGCAATGGCCTCGCCGCGCTTGAGCTCGAAGCTCACTCCATCCACCGCTCGCACGAATCCCGCGCGGCCGAATACCCAGCGCCTCAGCTCAAACTCGGTGCGCAAATTTCTGACGGACAGCAGCGGTCCGTGTTGAGGCGTGGCTAACGCGGTGCGCGCTTGATTCTCGATGGTCATAATTTCGCGTGTCGGATTTCGGTTTCCGACTATATCGAGACTCGAGACTCGGAACTCGAAACTGTTGAGTCGTACAGCCAGCACCTCACGCGCCGGCCGTCCCCGCTGTCGATTAAAGGCGGCTCTTGATCGCAACGCTCAAACCGAAATGAACAGCGTGGCGCAAAGCGGCAGCCCGCCGGGGGATTCATCAGATTTGGCGGTTCACCCGGGATGAACTCGAGCTTCTTATCCTCGCGCAGCCGCGGCACGCTGTCCATGAGTTTCTGCGAATACGGATGGAGCGGTCGACCGAAGAACCGCGCCGCATCGCTTAACTCCACAACCTGTCCCGCATACATAACCGCCACACGGTCGGCCAATTCGCTCGAGGTGGCGACATCATGGGTGATGAGGATAAAACTCGTCTCGAGCTCTCGCCGTATTTCTTTCAATACGTTCATGATGTTCGCCTGCGTCAGCACGTCCAGCGCCGACGTGGGTTCATCGAGAACGACCAGTTGCGGTTTGGCCACAAGCGCCATGGCCAAGGCGGTGCGTTGCCGCATGCCGCCGCTCAGCTCAAAGGGATAGCGCTTGAGGAAATCTGCGGGTAATCCCACGCGCTGGAGCATCTCTCGGGCGCGCTGCCATCCCGCTTCCTTCTCGAGCCCGCGATGCACCATCAGAGGCTCCGCCACTTGATCCCCCACTTTGACGACCGGATTCAACGCGTTCATCGCCGCCTGGGGAACGAGAGAGATCGTCGTCCAGCGCATCTCCCGCCTGAAGCGTTCATCGTCCAGTTTCATGACATCCGTCCCATTGACGAATACCCGGCCCGTATAGGTCTGAACGTTGCGCGGCAACAAACGTAAAAGGGCTCGTGCCAGCGAGCTTTTGCCACAGCCGGACTCGCCGAGGATGACCAGCGCCTGATTATGCTCTAGCTCGAAGCTCACTCCATCCACGGCTCGTACCACCCCGCCCGTCGTCCCGAAGTAAAGGCGCAAATCCTCCACGCGAAGGAGTGGCGTTGGGCTCATAAAGTCCTCAGCCGCGGATTAAAGATGCGGTCGAGGGCAAAGCCCACCAGCGCAAAGCCTGCTCCGGTCAGCATTAGAAAAGCCGACGGCGCCAGCACCCAGTAATAATAGCCCTTGTAAAGCGCGCCATTCGCATAGGCGTCGTTGACCACTTTGCCCCAGGTCGGCAGCACAGGATCGCCGAGCCCCAACACCGCCAATCCTGCCTCCAGAAAGACAAACGAAGGAATCAAGGTGACGAACTGCGGGATGAGCACCGGGATGATCCGCGGGATCATGTAGCGAAAGATGATCCGGAAATTGCCCGTGCCATAGGTCCTCGCAGCCTCGATGTATGGCGCCTCTTTGACCTGCAAAAGAATCGACCGGTAAGTCTTGATACCGAGACTAAAGATGCTCAAAAGAATAATCGCGCCCAGCATCACCCAAAGGCTGCGTGAATAGAAGATCCCGATCATAATCAAAATGGGAAGAACCGGCAGGATGGCGTTAACTTCGGTGATCCGTTGGATGATCGCATCGATCCATCTTCCGTACCACACACCGACCGCGGCAATCACCAAAGTCGTGAGTGTGGAGCCCACCGCAGCAAGAAAGCCAAAGGCCAGAGCCACCGGAGTACCCCAAAGCAGCGCTACCATCAGGTCGCGGCGGCGATGGTCGGTGCCCGCCAGCCCGTGCACCTGGCCGTAGACCACAAGCTTTGCCTCGAGATTGGACTGTTCCTCGAAGAAAAGACCTTCGATCTGCACTTCATATCGACCGTGGATCGGCACGGCATTCTCGACCGTCGCCTCCGAGCCGGCAAAGAGCGCGATTTCGGGAGGTCTGCGTCCAAGTCTTTGAGACAGGCTTCGGTCAAGCGAAATGCTGTAGCGATCGGCGGCTCTCACGCTGCGTTCCCCCAGGGAAATGCGCCTGCCGTCGGGAGTCAGCCAGAACAAAGAGACATAGGGCCTTCGCTCACTGAACTCCGCCTTGAGGAACAGGTTGATCTCGCTTGGGAAGGCGCCGTACGGATAGTCGAACGGCAACGAGATCCGCACGGCTCGTAGTCCTCCAGGCAAAGGGCGCACCTCTTTCGCCCCTTCTTCCGGCGTGCTCACAACCATGGTTTTGGGAAGGCGCTCTCTTGAAAAAAGGTTTACCCAACTCGGACGGGCGTTTCTTGGGTTCTCAACCCAGATGTCTTCTCCTCCGCGCCACAGGCTGATGCCCTGGCTATAGGGAATCGTAACCACGGTGTAGATAGCCAACGCGATCAACGCCGCGACGATAACCAGTCCGGTGATTGCCGACGGATAGCGCGCGAACTCTTTGAAAGCGTCTCGAACCGCGCTCATAAGCTCCTCGCCGTTTCTCCTCCCAACTTCACCCGCGGGTCCACCAGCGCGTAGAGGATGTCGAGC
>DASTOD010000411.1:0-21831 GCA_035762645.1 Binatia bacterium
GGCCGTCTTAACGCTTTGCACTCCCCCGTGGTCGTTTCCACGCTGACGCCAGTCGCGCAAAACTTACGAAAAACACCTATCTTAGAAACTCCGCGTTGTCAACGCCGTCGATTTACGGCGACCTCGAGTGATATTTGCTAAGTTTGTTTGGATTGTGCAAATATCCCGTTGCTTGGTCCACCTGATCCAATCAGTAGGAGGGAAAAGATGCGCTACCGAACTATCGGCAAGACCGGCGTGAGCATTTCGGAAATCGGCTTTGGCTGCGGCAATAATGCCGTGCTCATGGTGAAGGCAAGCTACCTCGAGCAACTGAACGCTGTGCGTCATGCGCTGGATCTGGGAATCAACTATTTCGATACGGCTTACGCCTATGGGCTCGGAAAGTCGGAGGAGAATCTCGGGAGAATTTTAAACGAGCTAGGCGCGAAGGCCGTCGTCTCCACGAAGATTCGCCTTGAAGCGGACGCTTTAGGCGATGTTAAAGCCGCGACCGTTCGGGCGGTCGAAGCCGGGCTGGAACGGCTCAGACGAGACCGCGTGGATGTGATCCAGCTTCACACCCGAGTAACTTTGGAGCGAGGCGCGGGCAAGCGCTTCAGTCTCACTCCTAAAGACGTGCTCGGCGCCGATGGCGTTGTCGAAGGCTTCAAAGCGATGCGCGATCGGGGAAAAGTCGGCACCTTCGGTTTCAGCGGCTTGGGCGACCCCAAAGCGCTGCACGAACTTGTAGACAGCGGCGAGTTTCATGCCTTCCAGGCCTATTACAACTTGCTCAATCCAAGCGCGGGTCAGCCGGTGCCGCGGGGGTTTAGAGCGCTAGATTATGGTCTGATCATCGATCGGGCGGCGGCCAAGGGGATGGGCGTCTTTGTCATCCGGGTTCTGGCGGCCGGGGCGTTGACCTCCAATCCGAGCGCCGGAGGCGGCAGCAGCGCAGAACCGCTGTCACCGGGCTCGGACTACCCTCTGGACCTGGAGCGAGCGGAAAAAGTCAAATCGGCACTCGGCGTAGAGGCAGAGAGTCTGGCCCAGATAGCGGTTCGCTTCGGGCTGATGAAGCCGGAAGTCTCCTCCGTTCTCGTCGGCTTCTCAAACACGGCTCACATCGATCAAGCGGTCGCGTGCTCGGCTCAGGGAGAATTGTCTGACGAGGCTATGGCAAAGCTTAAAACGCTTTGGGAAGGCGATTTTGGTAGTTTGCCGTCCAGCGCCTCTCGATAGTGTTAATTAAGAGCTAACAATGATCTCAAGAGCGGAATAGAGCGCGGCAAGCGCAAAGAGGGGTGTCCTATGATAAAGCTGTTGGTCGCTTTAGCCATTGTGCTGATCACAACCGAGGCCCTCCACGCCCAAAGCCCTTTCTATCAGGGAAAAACCATCCGAGTGATCGTCGGTTATCTGCCCGGCGACAATCACGATGTTTGGGCCCG
Organism: Binatia bacterium; assembly: GCA_035762645.1. GTDB lineage: Bacteria > Desulfobacterota > Binatia > UBA9968 > UBA9968 > DASTOD01. Next base: position 1,434 of record DASTOD010000411.1, read on the forward strand.
CGCCTATGGCCGCCACATGGGAAAGCATATCCCGGGAAACCCGGAATTCGTCGTCCAGAACATGCCGGGCGCCGGCTCCATGATCGCGGCAAATCACGTTTATAACTTGACCAAACCCGACGGTCTCACTCTCGGCGCTATCGGCGGGGCGCTGTATTACGCTCAGCTCACGGGCCGTGGCGAGGTCAAGTTCGATTGGCCGAAGTTCACTTGGATCGGTACCGCCGATCGCAACGGTTCGCTGCTCTTCATGCGCTCCGATACGCCCTATAAAACTCTGGACGCCGTTCGTAGCGCCAGTGATCCTCCAAAATGTTCGGCGACGGGCGTCGGCAGCGCCGGCTATGATATACCGAGACTGCTCGGAGAGACGTTGGGTCTCAGGTTCAATGTGATTAGCGGTTACCCAGGCGGCGCGGAGCAGGATTTGGCGCTCGAGCGAGGAGAGGTCCACTGCCGGGCGATTACCGTCGATGGCTTTTTTGGGCGTGAGCCATTCCTTAGTTGGCATAAGAACGGCTTTGTTCGTATTCTGCTCCAAACCGGCCGGCAACGAAACCCGAAAATTCCGGATGTTCCCACTCTATACGAGCTCATGGACCAATACCGGGTAGCGGAGGCGAAAAGGCGGCTTGCGACCGTATATTTGGGCGCCGGCGGTTTTGGCTCCCGGCCCATTGTTTCGACGCCGGGCATCCCGGCAGAGCGCCGGCAAATTCTCCGTGATGCCTACGCCAAGACGCTTAAAGACCCGGAGTTCTTGGACGAAGCAAAGAAGAGAAAATGGCCCGAGGTGCAATTTTCCAGCGGCGCAGACTTGGAAACCCTGGCAAAGGAAGTCATCGACCAACCCCCGGAGGTAATTGGTTGGTTGAAAAACCTTTTGGGGAAGTAACTCAGAAGTGACGCGCGAAACCTGGAGTGCAGGCTTGCGCGTTGGATCCACTTTCGTGGGAATCATGGCTTGATATCCTGCAGGAACCAATCTGTCGGAATCTCCCGGCCCCATCCTCTTTCCTTTGCCGCTTTGTAGGCGCAATAGCCGATGGCCGCGAATTGAACGCCGGTGCCGACGTTGTTGAGAAAAAAAGTGATCTGGTGGTCGTTTGTCCGGCCGGCCGCTTTGCCGGCGAGGATGTCGCCGATCTCCGGGTAGCGACTCCAGTCCCGCGGCCTTTCCCGGCGCACGCCCGGAAGGTCCGTTTCGGTTCCCGGCGGTTGGAAATGTTGGATCCCGCCGAAACGAGTATGAATCGCAACGATATCGCTTTTCTCCAGCGCGCTCTCGTCCATCTCGAATTCGCGGATCGCGTTATAGTGCATTCCCGGCCGCAACCACGCCGCGTCGATCACCGGGCGCGACGAATTGGTCGCGGTACAGACAATATCGCTGTCCTTTACCGCCGCCTCGGCGCTGTCCATGACCGTCGCCGGGACGCCGGTCATTTGTTCCATTTCCTCGGCGAAGGCCTGGCGGTGCTCGGCATTCGGACTGAAAACCTTGACGCGTTTGATCGATCGCACGGCGGTGAGAAATCGGTAATGAGCGCGCGCTTGGCCCCCCGAGCCGATCAGCGCCAATGTTTCAGAATTCGATCGCGCGAGGCCTTTGGCGCCAAGCGCGCTCGTCACGCCGACGCGGGTCTGCTGAATGAATCCGTCCGGCATGATCGCCAGCAGTTCTCCGGTCTCAATACTGAACAACTGCACGAGCCCTAGGTATCTTCCCTGGCCGGCCAGCGGAAGTTTATCGAGCCGGACCGAATCATTGACGCGCCTTTCCTGCACGATATCCGAAGTGATCCGCAAGGCCAGGACACCCAATTTCCCCACGCCGCCGTCGACCGATTTAAAGCTGTAAGTCGATTGCGGGCGCGAGTGGGGCAGGTATGAGTGGCACGTCGGCCGGTTGACGGCATGGCTGGCGGCCAACTCACGATAGGTTTCCTCCATCACGTCCAGGCATTCGTTTACGCTGAGCGCGTTTTGAATTTCATCGTTGTTCAAGACAAGCGTCATAGTCGGCTCCTCATCGAGTTTAGGGTTTATCCCTATACGATCGTCAGGTCGTTGTCCACTGAGAATGAATTCTGCGGAGCTTTCGAAGACTTGCGGAAAGGCGCGCTCCATCAGCGCGCTTACCATGACGCCCTAATACCGCGAGGTTGAGCGTGAAAATGTTTCATCTTTAACCGAAGACATCGTATAATAAGTGCCCAAACGTCGTGCAACGGGAGGTCTAAGGGAATCGACATGAGAGATAGAAGGCTTCAAAGCAAACTACCCGCAGATTTGGCGACAGCGCTGGATCCCATTCAGCTACCGGACTGCGTTGCCGATGTGATGACACGCAAAGTGGTAACGCTCAGCCCGCATCATAGTTTTGGCGAAGCTGTGAGCTTGATGGCCAACCGGCAATTTCGCCATTTCGTCGTGGTTCATCCCGACGGGCGGATCGCCGGAGTGATATCGGATCGCGACATTTTGCGGGCGTTGGCCCGCACATCGAATTGGCAGGCGAAAACAGTAGAACAGATCATGACACGCGCCCCTTTCACGGTGGGACCGCAAACGCCTATCGGCGATGCCGTGGGGAAAATGGTCGCGAAACGAATTAACTGCCTCCCGGTCATTGCGGAAGATGGGACCGTATGCGGCATCGTCACGTCCACCGATTTGTTGAGATCCTATCAAAAAATTCTCGAGTCCCTGGACAAGCTCGGCACCTAGCGTACCGTTTCTAGTTTCAAGTTTCTGGTTTCGGGTTCCCTCGATACGCGCTCCCCTCGATACGCCGCTTTGCGGCTACTCGGGGTTGCCGGATGTCCTGAGTAGGCCATCAGGCTGTAGCGAAGGACTCGGGGTAAGCGCGGGAGGGGAACTGGAAACAAGAAACCAAGAAACATTTTCGCGGCTATGCTGTTACATGCTTAAGTTTTGGGTCAACGTAAAACCGCACTCTAGAAGCGAAGGCGTTTCCAGGCTCGCCGACGGCGAGTATCAGGTTTCTGTTCACGCGCCGCCGCGGGACGGCAGGGCCAATGAATCTCTCATTGAGCTTTTAGCCGCGCATTTTTCGGTCTCGAAATCCCAGGTCAAGATTATTCGCGGTCATTCTTCTCGAAAGAAATGGATTGAAATAGCCTAGGCCCCCCGCCGTTTGCGCAACAGGCTCTCCTTAGCTGGCGGATACTTGCCGCAATCGCTGGTTTGTTGTACTGAATTGACGAAGGATTCGTTCCAGAAGCGTTGTACCAAAGAAAACAACTTGTCCAAAGCTGAAAGCTCTCGAACACTGACTGCTCCGTTTAGCGCATGGGGCCGACTGGCGGCGAATGCCGCTGCCCACACAACGGAACATCTCTTCGGCGCTGTTATCGCCGTGGTACTGCCGCTGATTACTTCCTCGCTTGGGTTGAGCATGGCTCAGGCAGGCGCGTTGGTTTCCACTCGGACGCTGATGGCCGGAGTTGCCAGCATTCCGTCCGGCTTTTTGGCTGATTTGGCAAGCCGGCGGAACATCTTGTTAGGGCTTTGTCTGATTATGTTGGGGCTCGGGAGTCTGGGAATGAGCTTGGCGCCGAGCTTTGCTGTTTTACTTCTCTTTATGGGCTTGAGCGGCATGGGTGGAGGTGGCTTTCACCCGCAATCCTTGGCCATTCTGTCGACAACTTACCGGGAGAAGCGGGCGTTTGCCATCGGCGTGCACGACAGCAGCGGGAATCTCGGCGAAGTTCTGGGTCCACTTGCCATCGGGCTGTTGCTCACATTCTTCGACTGGCGCACGACGCTGCAATTATGGGCGCTGCCGGGGCTCGCCATCGGGCTACTATACGCCGGTTTTGGCGCGGAGGCTGAAGCGCCTTTGTCGCGCACGAAGGACTATCGGCGTTCTCTGTGGGAAAAAGTGCTGACGAACCGCGTTATCTTCGGACTGGTCGCGGTGTCGACTTTTCGCGCGATGGGACAGACGGCCGTGAGCGCCTTTTTGCCGCTCTACCTGAGTCTTCATCTCAAGCTCCCGGCATCTACGACGGGCTTGTACATGTCCATTTTGTATCTCTTCGCCGGGACGGCTCCGACGGTCGCGGGTTGGGTCTCCGACCGGCTAGGTCGTAACTTTCTCATTGCCGCTTGCTCGATTGTCAGCACGTGCCTGATCCTAGCCGTTCCGTACCTTGGATCGGGCCTGCTGCTGAATGTCGGGTTGGCCGCCCTGGGCGTGGTGTTATGGGCGTTGCGGCCGGTGGTCATTACTGCGGCGATGGAAGCCGCTCCACAAAACCTTGCGGGCAGTATCGTGGCGTTTGTTTTTACCGCCAACATGGGCGTCTCGTTCATAGCGCCCATTATGGCCGGCCTTGTCGCCGACGCTTACGGATTGCCCGCGGCGATCATTTCGATCGCGCTCTTTCCCTTCCTTGCCTCGATAGTCGCTTTCCTGTTGCTCATTCTGCAGCGGGTACGAAGCTAAGTATCCAGGCAAAACAGAAGGTCTCGGGTCTCGTGTTGCCCCTCGATACGCGCCCCTTTCGATACGCCCCCTCGCTACGCGCTCCGCGCTACTCGGGGAAGCCGGATGTCCTGAGTAGGCGGGAGGCCGTATCGAAGGACGGTGTCCCGAGTAGGCCATAAGGCTGTCGCTCGCTACTCGGGGTGGCCGGATTCTCGAGTAAGCCGCCAGACTGTACCCCTCGATACGCGACCTTGCAAGGTCGCACTCGGGGTAGTCGGGGTTGTTTTCCGACTTGTCCCGAGTACGCCATAGGCTGCAGCGACGGACGGTCTCCCGAGTAAGCCATAAGGCTGTAGCGAGGGACTCGGGGTAGACGGGGGAGGGAACACGCCGACGCGAGACTCGAAACGATGCGCGCTTCGCGCGCTGAATAACCGGATTAGCGGCGCCGCTTGCGAGTCTGTTTCACGACTCTAGGGCTCTTTGCATCTTCGGCAACTGCGCCGCTCGAAGGGGCGAGTTTGGCCGTCACGTTATCTTTGATCCACTTTTCATCCCACCATTCCAATGGCAGTACGGGTACTCCATGGAGGATGGTTTCAAAGTGAAGGTGATCTCCGACGGCGAGCCCAGTCTCGCCCGTCTTGCCAAGGATCTGGGCTTTTTTGATTTCATCGCCGACCTTGACGTCGGCGGAGCTCAAATGGGAGTACGACGTGAAAAGCCCCAAACCGTGATCGATGATGATGGTGTTGCCGTAAATTCCCAGGTCGCCGACAAACGCGACCACGCCGCTGTTGGCGGCCTCCACCGGATAACGCTTTGTGACGGACAGATCGAAACCGACGTGATACGCGTTGTCGATCGTTTCTCCATTGTAAACATAGGTCCGGGCATCGGCGAAGTTGGCCTCCACTTTGGAATTGGAGAGCTGGCTGAATGGACCGCTCCATAGCATCGAGTTTGCGCTCTTTCGAGTGACGCTCCAAATCTTCTCCTCGTTTAGCTTTCTCAGTTCACGATTCACCTTGAGAAAGACATTCCTGGGGTTGCCCTGTCGCGCTCCCACGTCGTCCAAGAGCATCGCGACTTTCTCTTGGATGAAACTATCCGTGACCGCGATAGTGCTCTTTTTGTACTTCACGTTTTTGAGCGTATAGGACAGCCGCAGCTGCCTCGTGTTGCCGGCTTTATCCATGGCGACCAAAAAGGCCTTCTCATCCTCCGCGACATTATACGGATGGGCGAAGAATGCGAGATACGCCGCGGGATCTTGAGTCTGTCCCTTGTAGCCGGGAAAAAAATACTTGCCGATTTTAACCCCGCTTTGCGCCGTGTCGGGCGATGCTTTGTAGACGATCATTCCCGACCCACCGAAATTGATATAGGGATCATCGGCGAGTAGCTCCAATGTCGGCGGAGTGATGTCGATCGTCACGTTTTTCTGGATGAGGCTTTCATTGCCGCTAAAAAAACTCCACCAAGACCGGTCCCGGGCGCGGACGCGCACAATGGCCGGACCTTCTTTGACGCCGGCGAGCTTTGACGACAGGGCCACGGTGATTTTCTTTTCCATGACCGGCGAGTCATACTGCTCGGCCGCCAAGGTATGCTCCTTGCCGTCGGCATGGAGCACGACCGTGATGGATTTGAGCCCGGTGCCTCGCTCCGTAACCGCGATCTCCATGGAGCCGAGGCCGAGCGTGTCGGTGTCCGGCGCGACTGTTATCTGTGGCGCTTTCCATTCGAACTTGGGCGCCAGAAAAATAACGGCGGCGAGGAGCACAATGCCCGCTACAAGGAAAACGAATTTGTTTACGCTGAGCGTTTTCCGCGGCTGATTATTGATTCCGACGGATTTCATCGTTACAGGACCTCTGGACGGAAATTTCGCCTCTAACTTTCGATAGATTCGGGACTAAGATAAACGCAGCTCCGCAATCTGTCAATGAATAATGCGCTTTGGCGTAAGGTTCGATGTCTTGAGTCTCGGGTTTCGGGTTTGTTCGAGACTTGGCTTCAAAACTCGCAACCGCGAAAGCGGTTGCGTACGGAAGCGCCGCAATGAAAGCCAGAGGAGAAAAGAATGACTGGAAGTGCCTTTGGTGAGTTTACAACAGCCCCTTATCGCTAAAACTATAGTAGCGGTCGCCGCCGATAACGACGTGGTCCAGCACTCGAACGCCCATCACTTCACCGACCTCCTTCAACCGCCGCGTGATCTCGATGTCTTCCGGGCTGGGGAGGGGATCTCCGCTAGGATGATTGTGGACGAAGATGACTGCCGCCGCCGAGTCGCGGACAACGGGATTGTACACTTCTCGGGGATGGACTAGGGAAGCGGTCAGCGACCCTTCGGAAATTTTCACCTCTCGGATCTTCTTGTTCTTGTTGTTGAGGAGAACGACATAAAAGAGTTCTCGCTTTTCCTTCTCGAGTCGCTGCCGGAAGTGGTGATAGACATCTTCGGACGATCGCAGCGGCTGGCCGGGGTCCCATTTTTTACGCCCGAGTCGCCGGGCGATTTCCAGACTGGCTTTGATCTGGGCAATCTTCGCCGGTCCGATTCCCTTGAGACGGGCTAGCTCCGCGGCGGATGCCTGATCGATGCCGGTCAGACCGCCGAATTGGAAAAGGAGCAGTCGGGCGTGATCGATGGCGTTTTTGCCCGTACTGCCATTCCCTGTGCGAAGAATGATGGCCAAAAGCTCGGTATCGGATAGAGATTCGGCGCCTCTCTCCAACAGCTTTTCTCGCGGCCGGTCTTCAGCGGGCCATTCTTTTATCGTCTGGTACGAAGCCATCGGGCACTCCTTTCTTGAGAACCGGCCGGCTCGAGAGTTCGGGGCCGCGACTCCGTCTATCACACTCCGCTAATTAGTCCAATATGTTCAGCGCCAGGCCTTTGAGGTATTCCCCCTCCGGATGGTGCAAGCTCACGGGATGATCGAGGGCATGGCCCAGCCTTTTCAGCACGCTGACTTTGCGACCGGCGTCGACGGCCGCTCCGAATACGACTTTTTGAAACAAGTCGAGCGAGATGTGTTGCGAGCAGGAGAACGTAAACAAAATGCCGCCGGGCTTGAGATGCCTGAGAGCATGGAGATTAAGATACTTGTATCCGCCGGCAGCGGCCGTTAGGTCGCTACGTTTGCGCGCCAGAGATGGTGGGTCCAGGACGATCAAGTCGAACAAGGATTGAGTCTCTTTTAGATAAGCGAAGGCATCGCCTTGGATCAGCTCTGAGGCGGCGCCTGCGAATCCGTTCAGTTCCAGATTGTGCTCCGCCAGTTCCAGGGCAGGTCTCGAGGAGTCCACCGAGATCACCTCCCTTGCCCCGCCTCGCAGGGCATAGACCGAAAAAGCGCCGCTATATGAAAAACAGTTAAGAACCGTCGCGTTTTGCGCCAGTGAGGATAAGAACTGCCGGTTCTCTCTTTGATCGAGGAAAAATCCGGTCTTCTGCCCGCGTCTCAGATCAACCATGAATTGAAGTCCATGCTCCTTGATCGGAAGCAGCTCGGGCGGCGCTTCGCCGGATAACGTGCCGACGGAAGCCTCGAGACCTTCTTCGCTTCGGGCGCGCCCTTCGCTTCTCTCGAAGATACCCTTTGCCGAAGTCATGGCCGCCAGACAATCGACGACCGTCGCCTTAAACAACTCCATCCCGGAGGTAATAAACTGGCAGACGAGAAAATCGGCGTATCTATCGACCACGAGTCCGGGAAGAAAATCCCCCTCCCCGTTGATCAGGCGGTACGCATTGGTCGCTGGGGAGAGATAATTTACGCGAACCGTCAGGGCTCGGGCAAAGCGGTCGGCGAAGAAATCCCGATCGACGGGAACATCTCGCCAAGTGACAATGCGAACCCGAATCTGCGATTTGGGACTAAAGAGACCGCGCGCGAGCCAGTCTCCGCCAGCATCGTAGACGTCGGCAGTATCCGGGGCTTGCGGATCGCCTTCCACGGTTTCGATAGCTCCGGAAAAAACCCATGGATGCCCGCGGAGAACGGGCGTCTCTCGGCCCTTTTTTAGGATTACGCGCAGCACGTTAAAGATTTCGGGGGGCCGCGGGCGCGAGCGGCGGGATGAAAACTCGAGGTTCGAAGATAGAAGATCGAGAGGGTTGCTGATGCTGATCTCTGACTTCCGTCTTCTGATCTCTGGCGCTATTCTTTCCGTACGAACGTGCCGCTTTTCCCGCCGCTCTTCTTGACAAGCCGGATCTCGCCGATGGCCATCTCCCGATCGACGGCCTTGCACATGTCGTAGATCGTCAGGCCAGCGATGGAAACCGCGGTCATGGCTTCCATCTCCACCCCTGTTTTGCCGTCCACCCTGACGATAGCTTCGATATCCACGCGGGCCGGGTTTTCGTTCGGCTGGAGATCGATGTCCACCGAGGTGATGGGAAGCGGATGGCACATGGGAATAAGCTCGGGAGTTTTTTTTGCCGCCATGATTCCCGCGACCCGAGCCACGGAAAAGACGTCACCCTTTTCAACTTTCCTTTCCATGATCAGCGCCAGAGTTTCCGGCCGCATACGAACGGTGCCGCGCGCGATCGCGATTCGGCTGGTGACGGCTTTCTCGGAAACATCGACCATTTTGGCGCGCCCGTGTTCGTCTAGATGACTGAGCGTAGCCATAACCACCTTTCTTTCGGTATGACTCGTTTTGGCGGGTCAGTATCGGTCCAACCCAAAAGCCTAAACGGAAAGATTCTTCGCTCTGGTCAGAATGACACTTCAAGCGGGTCATCTTGAACGAAGTGAAGAATCTGAACTTAAATAAATCACAACTTTCTTTCGGCCCCTATGGGTCTTATGTTATATATAAACTCCATGGCGAAAAAAAGTCATTATCGCGTCATCATCCTGGGCTCTGGCGCAGCCGGTCTTACGGCGGCGATCTATGCGGCGCGAGCCAAGCTGGAACCGCTGGTGGTCGAAGGGTCGCAGCCGGGCGGACAACTTACCATCACCACCGATGTAGAAAACTATCCCGGCTTTCCAGACGGTATTCTCGGTCCGGATTTGATGGAACAGTTCAAAAAGCAAGCCGAGCGTTTTGGCACCGAGACCGTCTTTGGCGATGTCAGCGGCGTCAACCTTCGCAAGCGGCCCTTTCAAATCACGGTCACGAAGGAGACCTTAACGTGCGACGCGCTGATCGTTGCCACCGGAGCTTCGGCCAAACTTTTAGGCTTGGAGTCCGAGCTAAAGCTCATGGGCCATGGGGTGTCGGCGTGCGCGACCTGCGACGGGTTCTTTTTCAGAGACAAGGAGGTGGTCGTTGTGGGTGGAGGGGATACCGCGATGGAAGAGGCCCTCTTTCTCACGAAATTCGCCACAAAGGTGACCGTCGTGCATCGCCGAGATCAACTTCGCGCCTCAAAGATCATGCAAGATCGCGCCGAGAAAAATGCCAAAATCGAGTTTCTTTGGAACACCGTGGTGGAAGATGTTTATGGCGATCCGTCTGCCGGAGGCGTGAAGAGCGTGAAGCTCAGGAATTTAAAAACAGGAAAGACCCGTGAGTTTGACTGTGACGGGCTTTTCATCGCGATCGGCCACGAGCCGAATACTAAACTGTTCGCCGGACAATTGGCGCTCAATGCGTCCGGCTACATTCTGACTCATGACGGCACCAAAACCAACGTTCCAGGAGTGTTTGCCTGCGGGGACGTTCAGGACCACGTTTATCGCCAGGCGGTTACCGCGGCCGGGACGGGCTGCATGGCCGCCATCGACGCCGAGAGATTTTTAGAAAGCCAGGCGGACTAGCGCTCGTTGTCCTCGATCCGCTGTAATTCGGCAAGCAGAAAATCTCTGCTCCTTAGTTCGCGGCCATCGTTCAAACGGATGAGGTACGGTTTGCCTGAGGTGCCTGAAAAACTTGCGATCTCGCCGATAAAATCGCGCGCTGTTTTGACCTTAGAATCATTAGCTTCCCATTTGCGCCGGAGAAAAGCGGCGGCCTTAGCCGCATCGTAGGGCGTGCCGTTGCGGATAAATGTTAGATCTTTCGAAGCGGCCACGCGCCGGATCAGCGCTTCAATTTTTTGTTTTTCACTCAAGGCGATGGTCTCACCCTGAACCCATCGATAGCTGCCGCTGAAGATCAACAGGAGCACGACCGCCCTGGATAGATGCTTCATGAGCGCAGAGTTCCCGATCATCGCCAATAGTCCTCGTTAGGCGGATTGGCTATTTGTTGCGCCGCCATTCTTGAAGGATCTCTCTCGCCGCATAATAGCCCGGCAAACCGGTGACCCCACCGGCGGGATGAGTATCGGAGCCACAGAGATAAAGTTTTTTGATCGGGGTCCGATAGCGCGCCCAACCAGGAACAGGGCGCATGAAAAAAGCTTGATCCAGAGTCAGTTCCGCATGATAGATGTGACCGCCGGTCAAGCCATAGATTCTTTCCAGATCCAAAGGCGTCAGAACTTGGCGGTGAAGGATCGAATTTGTGAAGCCCGGGGCGTAATTTTCGATGGTGCTCACGACGAGATCCCCCAGGGCTTCCCGCTCCTGATCCCAGCCGCTGCCCCTCAACTTGTAGGGAGCATACTGCATCCAGACCGACATTACATGCTTTCCCGCCGGAGCGAGCGATGGGTCGACCGCGGAAGGGATGGTGATTTCCAACCACGGCGCCCTTGAAAACCGTCCGTACTTCGCGTCGTCCGCGGCGCGCTCGAGGGCATCCAGCGTCGGCCCGATGTGGATGACGCCGCGGTGAGGATTCGACGACCCATGGCGGGCGGGCGATTTAAAGTGGGGTGGCGCGTCCAACGCCAAATTCACTTTAGCGACGCTGGCCCGGGACTTGATGTTCCGGACCTGTAACAAAAAATGAGGATCCAGGTAAGTCGGCTCGACGAGACTCAGGAAAGTCCGCTTGACGTCGGCGTTCGAGACGACGCTCGTCGCGGTTATTTCTTCACCGGTCGACAAAACGACGCCTGCTGCGCTGCCGTTTTTTGTAACAATCCGGACAACCTCGGAGCCGGTCTGAATCTCGGCGCCATATTGCCGGGCGGCGCGGGCGATGGCTTGAGCGAGATTGCCCACTCCGCCCAGGACAAATCCGGATCGCTGAAAGGCGCCGTTGGAATCTCCGAGCTGGTGATGGAGAAACACAAGAGAAGTGCCTTGGGCTCGCGGACCGACCGAGGTCGCGCGGACGCCGCTCGCGGCCAGAGCCGCTTTGAGAAGCTCGGTTTCGAACCATTCGCTGACCAAATCGGCGATACTCATCGGCATAATGCGCAGGAACTCGTGCATGTCGTTTTTGCCCAAGCGGCGGAGCTTCCAGCCGAGCTTGATTAGCTCTGAAAGCTTGAAATTGGCATGGCTAGCGCGATCCGGCAGCGAGATGCCGTTAAGTGCATGGAGAAAAGCAGTGAGTTTTCTGATCAGCGCGCAGAACGATTCGAATTTTTCGGCATCGGTTTTCGAAAACCGGCCGATCTCTTCCGCGATGCTCGCGGGATGGCGAGGAATGAGTAGCGAGCCGCCGTCGGGCGAGGGCGCGAAAAGCAACGGCTCGAGATCGATCATCTCCAGTCCCTGGCTTCCAAGTTGCAGATCTTCCGCAATGGCGCGCGAAAAAGATCCGCACAGGTGAACGCAGGCATTATACTTGAAGGCGGGAAATATCTCTTCGGTGGCGACAATCCCTCCGCTGATCGATCGCCGCTCGACGACGAGCACTTTCTTGCCGGCTCGGGCAAGATAAGCGGCCGTGACCAGCCCGTTATGGCCTGCCCCGATGATGATTGCGTCGTATGTCCGCACGGCGACCTTAGAGTCTGCGCATTTTCCAGTCTTTCAATATTTCCAGGGCCGCGAGCCGTCCCGAGGCTGCCATAACGCCACCGCCGGGATGGGTGCCCGCGCCGCACATGTACAAGCTCTTTATCGGAGTCCGGTACTGTGCCCAGCCGGGGACCGGACGGAGAAAGAACAGTTGGTCCAGAGTCAGCTCGCCTTGAAAGATATTGCCTTCGGTCAAACCAAACTCGTGTTCCAAATCCCACGGCGTTATTACCTGCCGATGGAGAATGATCTCTTTCAGATTGGGCGCGTATTCAGTTAACGTGTCGATCACGTTGTCGCCAAAACTCTCGCGCTGATCGGGCCAGGCGCTCCCCTTTAAATGAAAGGGCGCGTATTGGACGAAGATCGACATGACATGTTTTCCCGGCGGCGCCATCGAGGGATCCAGGGTCGACGGAAGGATGATGTCGAGGTACGGGCGGCGCGAGTACTCGCCGTATTTCGCGTCGTCATAAGCGCGCTCGATATAATCGATGCTCGGGCTGATCGAAATCGCCCCGCAGAGATGCGGGCCGTTTCCGGGGAGCGAGGTAAAATTAGGCAGCGCATCCAAGGCGAGATTGACCTTTCCTGAAGAACCCCTGATCTTGAAATTTTTTACCTGACGAACAAATTCGGCGGGGAGATGGCGCGTATCGATCATTTGGAGAAACGTTCGCTTCGGATCGAGGCCGGAGACGATGATTTTTCCCTGGATTTCCTCCCCGGACGCTAGAATCACGCCGTAGGCGCGACCGTTCTTGACCAGCACGCGATCGACGGCCGACTCGGTTCTGATCTCGGCGCCAAAATGGCGCGCGGCATCCGCAATGACACGGCTGATCGTTCCCATGCCGCCGCGGGCAAAACCCCAGGAGCGGAACGAACCGTCGAGTTCACCCATGTAATGATGCAGCAGTACGTAAGCGGTGCCGGGAGACCGCGGTCCCATGAAGGTTCCAATGATGCCGCTCGCCGACATTGTTGCCTTGAGAACCTCCGTCTCGAACCACTCGTCGAGATAATCCGCTGAACTCATCGTCATGAGTTTCGTTAGATCGTAAAGGAGGTTGCCGCCGAGCTTGCGAAAATGATTGCCCACGGAAAAAAGGCCGAAGAGATCTCGCGGATTTAGCGACGTCGGCCGGGGCGGCGTGAGAGCGAGCATCGGCTTTATGGCCATGGCGATTTTAATCATGAGCTGGCCGAATTGTTCGTACGCTTCGGCGTCGCTGGTGGAGTGACGCGCTATTTCGCGGCGTGTTTTGGCGTGATCGCCCCAACGGACGAGATAATTTCCGTCCGGCAGGGGACTGAAGGTGCTGTCGAGTGGAATGATTTCCAAATCATATTTCGGAAGCTCCAGCTCGCGGATGACCTCCGGGCGCAAGAGGCTGACGACATAGGAGCAGACGGAATACTTAAATCCAGGGTAGATTTCTTCGGTCACCGCGGCTCCGCCTAACACATGGCGCCGCTCGAGGACCAAGACTTTCTTGCCCGCTTTGGCGAGATAAGCCGCATTGGTGAGGCCGTTGTGGCCGCCGCCGATCACTATGGCATCGTATGGGGTCATGAGGCTGGATTGCTTAAAGCGGCATTTTTGGTAATTTTGTGGTCCAAGTCAACGAGATGCGCGAAATGCTTGGCCTCATGGGGATTTTCGCAAAGTCGAAAATAGATTGATGCCCATCGGAACCCCTTTCCACTCCCGCACTTCGGCCTTATGTCACAGTCAGAACTGGCGCACCTGGTCGGGGTACTTCGTCGCCAGTTCTTATGACGTGCTCCATGACTACGAATACCATGCGATCAGAAACTCGGCGGCGCTTATCGATGTCTCGCCGCTCTACAAGTATGAGGTCCGCGGCAGGGACGCGCTCACGCTCGTCAATCGGGTCATTACGCGCGATGCTTCGAAGAGTGTCGTCGGCCAGGCGCTCTATACGTGCCTGTGCGACGAAGAAGGGAAAGTCATTCAGGACGGCACCGTGTTCAAATTTGCCAACGATCATTTTCGCTTTCATTTGGCGGATGGCGCGCTGCGCTGGCTAAATCTCAACGCGGTCGGAATGGAAGTCACGGTGCAGGAGGTCTCCGAGCAGGTCGCCGCCTTGGCTCTACAGGGCCCTCGTTCTTTTGAGATCCTTGCGAGGGTGGTGGATGCGCCGCTGGCGCAGTTGAAATTTTTTCGTCTGACGCCGGGCAGGATTCAGAACCTCCCGGTGGTAGTCTCCCGCACCGGTTACACCGGGGACCTCGGTTATGAGATTTGGCTGGCCTCCGAGGATGCCGAGCGCATTTGGGACATACTTATCGAACAGGGGAGAATCTTCGGCATCAAGCCGACGGGTATGCTCGCGCTCGATATCGCCCGGCTCGAGGCAGGATTTATTCTCTTGGAGGTTGATTATGTCGGCTCCGAGAAGGCGCTGATTCCACCTCAGAAGTACTCGCCTTTTGAGATCGCCCTCGGTTGGACCGTTGACTTGAGAAAAGATCATTTCGTCGGCTGCAACGCCCTACGCGACGAAAGCGGGCGCGGCCCGGCGCGACAGATCGTTGGGCTGGAGATTAGCCTTCCGGATTACGAACAACTCTATTACGCCATCGGTTTGCCGCCCCAAATTCCACTTACCGCCTGGCGCGGAGGAGTGCCGGTGTATCGAGACGAGCTGCAAGTCGGGCATGCTACGACCGGTGGCTGGTCTCCTATACTCAAGAAATACATTGCGCTCGCGACTATCGACAAGGAGTATACCGCGCTCGGAACTCGGCTCGATCTCGAAGTGACGGTGGAACATAAGCGAAAGACGACGAGCGCCGCCGTTGTAAAGCTGCCGTTTTATGACCCACCGCGCAAACGCGCGCTAGTGGCAACGTGAGTTGCGCCGATTACTCATCGGCCGAATTAGAGCTTGGCGCTCGGCGCGGAACAAGATTTTGTAGGCGCGGGTTTGAAACCGGCCCCTACGCGCAAAGTCGCGAAGCCGCCAAAAATGAGAGATTCTCTTTGCCATCATATGAAACCGGCCGATTAAGCTATATCCGCACGGGGACTCCGCGGCTCTCGAGATACTTCTTACACGCCGCGATAGAGTACTCCCCGTAGTGAAAGATAGAAGCGGCCAGCGCTGCGCTTGCCCGGCCTCGAGTGAGACCCTCGTAGATATGTTCCAGATTGCCGACGCCGCCCGAGGCAATCACCGGTATCCCCACCCGATCTGAAACTGCACGGGTGAGCTCGAGATCGTAACCTTGCCTGGTGCCGTCGCGGTCCATGCTCGTGAGAAGGATCTCGCCGGCGCCATACCGCTCCATGGTTTGAGCCCACTCACAGGCATCCACTCCGGCGGGATTCCTCCCGCCATGAGTGAATACTTCCCAATGGCCATTCACGTGCTTGGCATCGATGGCCACGACAATACACTGGCTGCCAAACATTTCGGCGGCCTCCCGAACAAACTCGCGCCGATGGACCGCGCCGGTGTTAATGGAAACCTTGTCTGCGCCCGCTCTCAGGAGCTTTCGGATATCTTCAAGCTTGTTGATTCCACCGCCGACGGTTAATGGCATGAAGACCTGATTCGCCGTTCGCTCAACCACATCGATGATGATTTCACGGTTCTCGTGGGAAGCCGTGATATCGAGAAAACAGAGTTCATCCGCGCCTTCGCGATCGTACACTCGGGCGATCGCGACGGGATCGCCGGCATCCTGAAGTCCGAGAAATCGCACGCCTTTGACGACCCGTCCGGCCTTCACATCGAGGCAGGGAATGACGCGCTTGGCTAGCATCAGCAGGTCAACTTTACCGAAGCGCCGGCGTAACCACAAGATTAGATCCTTGAGGGTGAGACTCATGGGTAGAAACCTACAAGACTACGACTTTAGTTTGACAAGGACTTTCAGGGTGAAGTATTCTACGGGGACTTTTTTGTATGCAGACCCAAAGGGAGGAAACATGAGTAGAGGATTGGCGGTAGGAATTTTGAGCGTCGCTCTCGGAATCGTCCTGGCCGGGTGTGGATCGACGGCTACACCTAAACCCGATATGCAAGCTGCGCCGGCGCCGGACTCTATGAAGAAGCCGGTATCGAAACCGACGCCGGTTAAATCGGCAGGCGATTTGAAATCAGGCTCGAGTTTAGACGCGCTCCGCGAGGGCGTTAAGCCGGGTAGCGGCCCGTTAAAAGAGATCTATTTTGAGTTTAACAGGTATGACCTCACCTCGGAAGCCCGCGCCACCCTGCAGGCGCATGCCGTCTGGTTGAAGGCAAATCCATCCGGCCGCGTTGAAATAGAAGGCCATTGCGATGAGCGCGGCACCAGTGAATACAACCTGGCGTTGGGTGCAAAGCGGGCTCAGGCAGCTAGGGATTACCTTTCATCTTTAGGCGTCTCTCTACAGCGAATGTCAACCATCAGCTATGGCGAGGAGCTGCCGGTCTGTCGTCAGCAAACCGAGGAGTGTTATCGGATGAATCGACGCGATCGTTTTGTCATTACGCCGCGTCCGACAACGTAACGGCCTCGACGCCCGGCCCATCGAAGCGACTGTTTTGTCCTACCCCGAAAGCATTTTTTTGGCTTGACAAGATATCTGGCCTACAGTATAGGACTCTAGTCTTAGCGTCTGCCCGACTAAAGTCCTAAGTGGGAGGATCTATGAAGAGTTTTTATTTTGCAACTGCCACCGCTTTGGTTTGGATGATTTTTACAATCTCATCATGCGCGGTCCAAGAAGAGAAAAAAATCACGACCCCGGCTGCCCCCACACCAGCGCCGCCGGCGCCGAAAGCCGAGGCCAAGGCGCCGCCGGCGGAAAAGGCTCCGGCAAAAGCCAAGGTCGAGAAGACAAAAGGCGATGTGGGGCTTTTAGATCTGGAAAAGAACTACATGATCCTGGTGACCAAAGAAGGCAAGCTGGTGACTTTGGATTTTGATCAGAAAACGAAGGTTACAAAGGTTATGCCGACGCCGTCCAAAATCGCGGATGTCGGTCTTGGTTCTTCGGCAACCGTGACGTACACGAAAGAGAACAACAAAAATGTTGCTAGCAATGTTGAGTATAAGGCCGCCAAGGGCGGGGATTGAGAAGGTTTCTCTTCCCAAAGTTTTTATAGTTACTGGAACCAGGAGGAATAAGGCGATGACGTCAAAACTTCTATGTGGACTGTTTGTGTGGATGGCGATTTTGGTGGTATCCCCAGCGCTTGGGCAAGAAAAGAAAGCCAAGGCAGAGAAGGTCTCCGGCGACATTGGTCTTCTTGACACCGAAAAGAATTACATGATTGTCGTGACCAAGGAAGGCAAACTGGTAACGGTCGATTTCAACCAAAAAACCAAGGTGGTCGTGCTGAAACCGGATAAGGCTAAAATGTCGGATGTCGGTCTGGGTGCGTCCGCTTCGGTTCAGTACACCAAAGAAGGCAACAAGAACTACCTCACGAGCGTAGAATTCATAGAGAAGAAGGGCGGCGAATAGCTTAGGTTTCAACCGGCAGGACAAACGAAATTCTCGTCCCCTTTCCCGGGGAGGACTGGATATTGAGTTCTCCCCCTAGTTTTTTGATTCGTTCTTGCATTGTCGTTAAACCCAAGCGACCGTCCTCTTTTCCCTTCGCTAATTCAAAACCGACGCCGTCGTCGCTCAAGCAGCCTTCCAGTTTCGTTTTCGATTTGCGCAGAACAACCTCGGCCTGAGAAGCCTGAGAGTGCCGGCTGATGTTCATCAGCCCCTCTCGCAAAACATAATAGAGGTCTTGCTCGATGGCTTCAGGGACGCTGAGGTCCTCGGGGTCGGTGCCGAATATCACTTGCAACCCCAAGCCGTCGCGCAAGAAGCGTAGATCTTCCTTGAGCTTCTCGATCAGCATGCCGGGAGGGAATGCCTGGGTCTCTTTGCCGGCAAGAAATTGGCGGATCACCTTCATCGATGTTCGGGTCTCATTCTCGATTGAACGGAGTTCTCGCTCCAGTTCCGTGGGTACCTCAAGGAGATGTTTTCGGCAGGTCTCAAGGCGCAGAATGTGGGTGGCGAGAGACTGGAGTAGACCATCGTGGAGCTCTCGCGAGATCCTGCGGCGTTCTTCCAAGGTTGCAACTTCACCCGCCGTTTTTGAAAGCGCATATAATTTTTGGTTCTGATTGCGTTCGAACTCGCTTAAGAAGCCAAAAATGTACGCAAGAACGACCAGATAGACGCTGCGCACAATGAAACGGTCGATCCCAAGCAAATTTTCCCAGTCAAAGTAAAATCGAATGAATCCATAAATCGTAACTCCGGCAAGGCCGGCGCTCAGCCCTCCTTTGATGCCATAACGGGAGCTGGCGGTGATGATGGGAAAAAAATAATAGGCGAAAAATGGGGTCGCGGCACCGCCGGTGGAAAAGACGATGAGCGATACCGCCACCATGTCCAGGCAAGGCGCTAGAAATCCAATTGTTTTTGAATCTGTTTTTTGCTTGACGACGATATAAAGCACCGCCGCGCTATAAATCAAGAAACAACCTAGCGAGATGTAGGAAAGCAGCGGGAATCGGGCGACCCTCGATGGATTAAATTGAATGACCGCTACCGCAACGAGGGCAAACCCTACCCTCAACCAAGCCAAAATCCTTTCTTTTTGCAGGAGCCATTGATCTTGCGGAGTCATATCTGCTTCCGACGCGCGGGCAGCGCACACAACGAGAATAGTCCTTACAGGATCACTGGCTTTTTCCCCTGCCGGCGCTTGTGGACGAATCCACCGTGTCGGAGCGACCCATGATCAGAAGGGCGGCCTTAAAGCGATTGTTGACTTTGAGCTTGTCGAAAATATTGGTTAAATGAGTTTTGACGGTTTTTTCGCTGATGAATATTTTTTTGCCGATTTCCTCGTTTGTCAGCCCCTCGGCCACTAACCTCAAGATTTCCATTTCCCTCTTGGTCAGCGTGCCGACGGCATCGTGGTATGTCGCATCGCTCGCCGTGTTCAGTTGCCCTTGAGCAATTTCCTCAAAGGCCTCGGCCGCGGGTGTTTCCTTGTCGATCCATAACCCGCCTTTCTGCACCGTCTTGATCGCCTGGAGTAAAGTCGGAAAATCGATTCCCTTGAGAACGTAACCTCTGGCCCCTCCTTTGGCGGCATTCAGGATGTTTTCATCCTCGGAATACGCGGTAAGAATCAGCACCTTTGTCGGGGCGTTTTTTTCCTTCACCTCGAGAAGCGTCTGGACAACGTCGCTTTTCGGCATTTTTAAGTCCAAAAGCAAGACATCGGGCTTGGTGCGCTCTACGACTTTGATGGCTTCGTCACCACGGGAGGCTTCGCCGACAACCAGAATATCTTTCTCAAGCGACAAGATTCTTCTGATTCCTTCACGAAAAAGCGTATGGTCGTCGGCGATTACGACTTTGATGGGTACCATGTCTATTCTCCCTATGGTTTGCGATTTACGGGTAAAATATACGAATTCCTCTGTACATGCCAACGGTTTTCCCGCCACCGCACCTAGGACTCACGTCTTATTCGCCTCTGGATCTGTCGGCGCATGACCGATCAAAATACTACCTAAAGCGTATTGAGATGACGCGTTCGTCACGATAAGTAAACCTAAAACTCAGCTTAAATCAGAGCGCATGGAGGTAAGATGAAGAATGTCTTTTCATTAACGGCAGTCGTGTTTGTCTATATGCTTTTCGCGCTCTCGTCTTGCTCGATGCAAGATGAGACGCCCAAGCCAGCGGCGCCGGCCGCGCCGGCTCCCGCAGCTAAAGCCGAGAAAGCCCCACCGGCTGAAAAGGCAACTGCTGAGAAGGCTCCTGAAAAAGCCAAGGTCGAGAAAACAAAGGGCGATGTCGGGCTTCTAGATCTCGAAAAAAATTACATGATTCTTGTTACGAAGGAAGGCAAGCTGGTGACCTTGGATTTTGACCAGAAGACGAAGGTTACACAAATCAATCCCACGAATGCAAAGATTGCCGACATCGGTTTAGGTTCGTCGGCAACCGTGGTTTATACGAAACAAAACGAAAAGAACATTGCAAACAGTCTCGAATACACGCCGGCCAAGGGCGGGGATTAACAAAGGCCGAGGTCGGCGAGGGGCCTTATTTGAAGAATCAGGA